>JAWOIM010000369.1:0-12409 GCA_046484685.1 Chloroflexota bacterium
GGACCATCAGGCCATTGCACACAGGGCAAGGCTGGGGCAGCGGCCGTTTCCAACTGGTCCATTCACATTCAGGATAATTGGAACAGCCGTAGAAGACGCGCCCGCGCCGGGTCTTCTTCTCGATCAGATCGCCATCGCCACAAGTGGGGCAGTTGACCCCTACCTTGACCAAAATTTGCTCCGTATGGCGACATTTGGGGAAATTGCTGCAGCCGATAAAACGGCCGTAACGCCCCTCTCGATACAGCAGCGGACTCTCACATTTAGGGCAAGCCCGACCTACCGGTTCCGGCTCCTTCTTCAAATCCAACTTCTCAATGGCCTCATCGGCCAGCGCCAGGTTGGTGGCAAACTCCTGGTAAAAACCATCCACAACCGGAACCCACTCCTTCTCCCCTTCGGCAATCTGGTCCAACTCGTCTTCCAACCGGGCCGTAAAATCTACCGACATCACGTTAGGAAAATGCTCCACCAGCAGGTCGTTGACAACAAGCCCTGTCTCGGTAGGGACCAGCCGCTTCTCTTTAGACTTTATATAGCCCCGCTTTTGAATGGTTGAGAGTATGGCGGCATAGGTACTGGGACGACCAATGCCATGTTCTTCCATCCCTTTAACCAGGGTGGCTTCCGAGTAACGAGGCGGCGGCTGGGTAAAATGCTGCTCCGGCAGCAGTTGCAGCAAATCCAGCACCTCGTTTTCCTTTAAATCGGAGGGAACGGGATGCTCCAGGTCGTCGTCGTCGGGTTTGTCTTCAGGCCGGGTTTCTTCGTACAGGGCCAAAAAGCCGGCAAAGCGCAAAGTAGAACCGGTAGCGCGGAAGAGATACGGCCGTTCCCCTACCACCACCTGGGGATCACCGGCATAAATATCGGTGGAAACAGTATCATACAGGGCGGGCGCCATCTGGCTGGCCACAAAACGCTCCCAGATTAAACGATACAACCGGTTTTGGTCCCGCGTCAGTTGAGATTTGATATGTTTGGGAATCCAGCTAACCGACGTGGGGCGAATCGCTTCATGGGCTTCCTGAGCCGCTTTGGCCTTTGTTTTGTAAACGGGTGGCTCGTCGGGGACATAGTCGGCCCCAAATTTATCGCCGATATAGCTGCGGGCTTCGTTTTGGGCATCCTTGGCGACGGTCACGCTGTCGGTCCGCATGTAAGTAATCAGGCCGGTTGTGCCCGTTTCTCCTTTTAGATCCACGCCTTCGTACAACTGCTGGGCAATACGCATCGTTTTGCTGGCCCCAAAGTTGAGCTTGCGCGAGGCTTCCTGCTGCAAGGTGCTGGTGGTAAAAGGGGCCGCCGGCCGGCGCGTGCGCTGGCCTAGCCGGACTTCGCCTACGGCCCAGTGGGCTTTTTCCAGGGCGTCGAGATGGGGCTGAACGGCCGTTTCGCTGTTCAGCAGCGGGTCTTCGCCTTGGAATTTATGGAACTTGGCGGTGAAATACGGCCGTTCCTCCGACCCATTATCATATTTCTGCTGACTCAACTCCGCCTGCACCGACCAATACTCTTCGGCATCAAAAGCATCGATTTCTCGTTCCCGCTCCACAATCAGGCGCACGGCCACCGACTGTACCCGACCGGCCGACAGACGACCACGCACTTTGCGCCACAGCAGCGGACTCAGCTTATAGCCCACCAGCCGGTCCAAAATACGGCGAGCCTGCTGGGCGTTGACCCGCTCCATATCAATGTCGCGCGCCTGCAAAAAAGCGGCTTCAACAGCCGGTTTGGTAATCTCATGAAAGACCACCCGCTGTGTGCGCTCCGGATCCATTTCGGCCGATTCCAACACGTGCCAGGCGATGGCCTCTCCTTCACGGTCGGGGTCAGTCGCCAGGTAAATCTCTTTGGCTTTGGCGGCGGCCTCTTTCAAATCCTTGACCACCTGCCGCTTGTCGTTGGGCACGCGATATTCGGGTGTGTAGCTGCCCTCCACATCAACGCTCAGACGGGATTTTAACAAATCACGCACATGGCCCACGCTGGATTTAACCGTATAGCCACGCCCCAGATAACGGCCGATTGTTTTGGCTTTGGCCGGGGATTCCACAATCACCAGCCGGCCACGCCGCGTTACCTCTTTCTTCTTTTTCTTTTTAGAAGGGGTAATTTCCGGCTTGGGCAACTTATCATGGTCAGGGGTATAACCCGTTTTATAAATAGTTCCCCCGCACACGGCACAAGTACCCCGCGTACCAGGTGAGCCATTAGCCGCCCACTCTGCTTGCGGCTCTACAATTTCCCGTTTTTCTTTACACTTAAAACAATAACCTATCAATTTTTCACCACTCATGCATAAACGTGATGCGTGAAGCGTGAAACGTGTTCGGCTGAAATTTCACGCATCACGTTTCACATTTCACGTTTCACGCCTTAAATTCAATGTTCTTAACTGTACGCTTCCCACTCCGTCCCTTCTAAACTATTGACTACTTCCTTAACTAAGGGAATGCGATCTTTAGGCACAACCAGAATGGCGTCCTCCGTGTTTACCACAATCATCCCTTCCAGGCCAACGGCCGCTACCAGTTTGCCCTCTTCATAATTATAAATCAAACAATCCTTAGAGTCGGTATCAATAACCCCGCCTTTGGTCACGTTGGCGGCCGGATCAGGGTTAACGGCCTCTTTAAGGGCATAAAGCGTACCGGGATCACTCCAGCCCATTTCCCCATGGACCACCACCGCCTGCTCTGGGGCAATATGGGTCAAAATGGCGTCATCGAAACTCATGGCGGCCATTTGAGGGTAGACCTCAGCCAGCGTTGCTGCATACTCATCTGTACCAATTGTTTGGGCAATGGTCGTCAACTGTGCCCACATCTCTGGCTGCTGTTCCCGATATAGTTGTAACACAAAGTTGATAGTTGTCACAAAATAGCCCGTGTTCCAGACATGGCTCTGTTCGGCAAACATCTGTTGGCAGACTTCCCGCGGCGGACGGTAGGTAAGGGAGTTGAAGCGATAATAGGGCCGTTCGGCTGCCGCACCCAGCTTATCTCCCAGGCCAATCCAGCCCAGGTTGTCGTTGGCAAAGCGGGGCGTTTCGCCAACGAAGATGATTTTGGCCTCATCTTGTTGCAGCAGGAATGCGGCCGTTTCCATCACACCCAAAAATTCGGCCACGTTATCCATATAATTGTCGCCCCACAAAATAGCCACTGGCTCTTCTTGCAGTTTCTCGGTGTCAGACGCAGCCAGGTGGATCATAGCCAGACCGACGGCTGCCGCCAGGTCACGCCGGGTGGGTTCGCCGATCAGATTTTGGGGCGGCAGTTGGGGCAACTGTTTGGCGATAATATCCAGATAGCGCTCGTTGGTAGAGACAAAGATATTCTCTGCGCCATAGGTCCCCTCCACACGGCCCACGGCCAACTGGAGGGTAGACTGGCTGCCGATAATCGGCTCAAATTGTTTAGGTGATTTCTGACGGCTGATGGGCCACAAGCGTCGCCCGGAGCCGCCGGCAAAGATGATGATTTTCATAAGACCTCTATCTCGTTTATCTATCGTATGGTTGTGTCAGTGAACAGGCATGAGTATACATGGTTGAAATGATGGGAACAAACTACGCCGCTAGTTCGTCTTATAGATAACCCAAATAATCCTAAGCGTCCAGCCTGGACATAGTACATCATCTTATGCTATGGAGGCAAAACATTATGAACCGTTTACTATTGGTCTTGTTATTTAGCCTGACTTTAATCGCCTGCAGCCCAACAATTGTTGGCCCTACAACTAATAATGAACCGGTTGTCCTGTCCGAAGCCGACCCTCATCTCGTGCGGGCCGATACTGCTCGCGTGCAGTCGCCTGACGTGCCTGGGGAAACAGCAGCGGCTCTGCTTGACGGTCACAACCGGCTGGCGCTGGACCTATACAAAACGGCCGCAGCCGGCCACGAGGAGAATATCTTCTTCTCCCCCTACAGTATTCATCTGGCCTTTTCCATGCTTTATGCCGGTGCTCGCCAGGAAACGGAAGCACAAATGGCTGGCGTTCTCCACTTCCTGCCCCAGACTGAACATCATGCAGCCAGCAATGCCCTGGAACAACAGGTGGCTTCGGTAGGCAATAACCTGGAATTCGCCGATGAGTCCACGGAGTGGTTGCAACTGAATATCGCCAACGCCGTTTGGGGGCAGGAGGGGTTTCCGTTTTCAGAAACCTACCTGGACACTCTGGCCCAACAATACGACACCGGTCTACGCTTGCTAGACTTTGCCAATCCGGAGAAAGCTCGCCTCCTCATTAACGATTGGGTAGCCCAACAAACTGAGGGCAAGATTGAAACCATATTCCCTCCCGATACGCTGCAACCTGAGACCCGGCTGGTGTTAACCAACGCCATTTACTTCAATGCTTCCTGGCAATTTCCTTTTGCCCCGGAACAAACCGAAATGGGCGTCTTTACCCGCCTCGATGGTCACCAACTTACCGTACCTATGATGCGGAAAGAAGCTGTGACACTTCTTTATCTGGCAGATGATGGATACCAGGTCGTTCGTTTACCCTATACCGGCTACGCGGCGGAGTTGCTGATCATTTTGCCCAATGAGGGGCAGTTTGACCAGATCGAAGGCCAATTAACCTCGGACTTTATCACCAACATGCGCCGGCGGGCAGCTCGCCACGAGGTAAACCTGACGCTGCCTCGTTTTGCCCTGGAAAGCGACCTGGATTTAGGGCAGGTATTGACGGCGATGGGGTTGGATCGGCCTTTTAGCAGTACAACAGCCGATTTCAGCGGCATTGCGGCCGGAGGCGGCCTGTTTGTTTCCGATGCCCTGCACCGGGCAGTCATTACAGTAGATGAAGTGGGCACGGAAGCAGCCGCAGCCACCGGTATAAGCATGGTTGTATCAGAATCTCCCCCGGCAACCATGACAATTGACCGTCCCTTTATCCTGGCTATCGTTACCAATAATCCACAAACGATTCTGTTCCTGGGGCGGGTTATGGATATAGAGTAGCAGTGCGTAATGCATAAAGTGGCGCAGCCACAACCAAAAACACTCACCACAGAGGGCACGGAGGGCACAGAGCAAAAGAGAAAAAACTCTGTGTTCTCCGCGCCCTCTGTGGTACAAAAATTAACCTACATGGCGAAAACTTTGTGGAGTAACGCTGTGGAGATTGACATAGATGGCGCAATTTTTGTGGATTACCCTATAAAAGGCGGAGAAAACGTGAATGTCTTTAAATCAGAAGAGAGTACCCACAATAGTTTTATGTCTACTATTAAGTTTAATTTTGCTGATAGGCGCGGCCTGCACGTCGGCCAGTTCGCAACCAGAGACGGTCATACTATCTGCTTATCCGGTTGAGTTAGATGAGCCGGCCAGTGAAGCCAGGGCCAGGCTTGGCGAACAACAATGGTTGTTAGCGGCAGTAATTTATCAGGGCGAAGAGCAAGAGATTAGCGCTTTAGAACCAACCTACTTTCAGTTCATCTTCAACTCAGATAGAAACACCTTACTTTTCAGGACTCCGTGCGAAGGTACTGATAACCGTGTTAGGGGAGCAGGAGCAACTATTGTTTTTCACGACGAACAACAATATTCGCTTTATCCACAAGACATGAGTGCTGTAGACTGTGGTGACATGATCGACGCTCAGTCAGAACATTTAAGGATACTAGACACATCCCGGTATGAAATAGAGGGAGATGAATTGTTTTTAATTGGTGAAAATATTCAAATCGTATTAGAACGGGTTAATACAACTCCTTGATACAACATTTCGCAAGGTTGTATCAACCAGTATTCACTTTCCACTTCTTACTTTTTACTTCTTACTTTTTACTTTCCACTTCATACACCGGCTCCGGCTCGCGGGTCAGGGCGTAGTTCATGCCGCCCACCTGCTGCACCATGCCCTTTAGCTCCATCATGGTCAGGGTGCTGCTCACCTGGCTGCTGGGCAGGCCGGTAGCCCGGCATAGGGCGTCGATGTGGACCGGCTGACGGCTGAGTGCGGAGAGCAGAGCGGCTTCTTCGGCCGTTTCGGGAAGAGCGAGCTGCACGGCCGTATGTTCGGCCACCATCAGCAAATTCAACTCTTCCAGCACATCCTCCACTGAGGTAATCAACTTGGCCCCCTCTTGAATAAGCCGGTTGGGGCCGCGGCTGGCAGGGCTGGTGGCGTTGCCCGGTACGGCCATGACTTCCCGGTTTTGTTCCAGGGCAAAATCGGCCGTGATGAGCGCGCCGCTGCGCTGGCCGGCCTCGACCACAATCACCCCCAGCGACAGACCGCTAATCACCCGGTTGCGCGGCGGGAAGTTTTTGGCCTCCGGCTGTGTACCCAGGGCGTACTCCGAAATGACGGCTCCCTGCCCGGCCAGCAGCGGCGGAATCAACTTCCGGTTTTCGGCCGGATAGACGCAGTCCAGGCCGGAGCCTAAGACGGCCAGGGTACGGCCACCGACCTCGATGGCCGTCTGGTGAGCAATGGCGTCAATCCCGCGCGCCAGACCGCTGACAACGGTCACATTATTGTGAACCAGGCCACGCACCAAATCCTGGGTCATCTGGCGACCATAGGTGGTCAGGCGGCGCGTGCCTACCACGGCCACCGCCCACTGGTCTGAGGGTAATATCTCTCCCTGTACATATAAAACCGGGGGCGGGTTGGGGATTTCACGCAGGTAGGTGGGATAAGCAGGTGTATCCCAGGTGAGGAGGGTAATGCCGGCTGCCTGCACTTGTTCCAGGCAGCGATCCAGGTCAACTTCCTGGCGAGTCTTGAGGAAGCTATGGATGGAACGGCCGTCTAGCCCAATCTTTTTCAACTGGTATTCATTGGCTTGCCAGGCCGTGCCAATGTCGCCAAAATAGGCCAGCAGCGCTTCTAATTTCGCCGGGCCAATGCCTTTTACCAGATTAAACCCCAGCCAGTACTTTACGTCAGACATGTTATATCCAATTTGTGGAGGTTTTGGGGATGTTGATTCTCGTCTGTAGGGTGTAGTGCGTAGGCCAATCCCACAAAATCCTAAAAAGCTTGTTTGTTTTGCGGTATAACGCATTTGAGTATTTCTGCCAGTGTAACCCTACATGCCGGCTCGTGCAAGAAGGGAGTACAACAGATTTGAGGATGAAACAGATGGTTCCAGTCTTAAAAAACAAAAGGACCAGTATCCCAAACTATCTTACTGGCCACTGATTACGGGTTACGGGTTACTGCTTACTGACCGGGCAGGAGGCCATCTAACAATTGGATGGTCATACGGTTGGCGTCGAAGTCAATGTCGAGGATAACTTCGGGGATGTCGGGCAGCAGGATCTCGCCGTAATCACCGCGCACGATGAAGACGTTGTTGGCCCCTGTTTCAAGAATGCTGGTGAGGTGGCCTAACAAACGGCCGTTTTCTTCATAGACGGCCAATCCTTCCAACTGGTAGAGAAAATATTCGCCTTCTTCTAAGGGAATAGCTTCACTTTCCGGTACGTAGAGAAGTTGACCGGCCAGGCTGCCGGCCGCATCCCGATCGTCATAACCGACCAGCTTAAGCAGCACTTTATCCTGATGGTGGCGCACCGAGGTAACGGCCACGGGTTGGGGCGTACTGTGTTCCTGGCGAGCGCCAGCGAACTGGCGAGCGCCAGTAGACTGGCGGTCACCAATATATACTACCTTTAACCAGGAAAAGCGCTCAGGCAGGTCGGTATGAACCACAACGCGCATCTCTCCCTGCACGCCGTGGGGTTTAGCAATTTGGCCAATGACCAGGAAAGAGGGCTTAACGGCCGTTTCCGCCAAGCCCTGCTGCGATTCCGTACTCATTCTTCCAGCAGCTCTATATCAACCATTTTGCCCAGGCGGGCGGCCTTCACCTGCACCAGGGCACGCACTGCATTAATAACACGGCCGCGCCGGCCAATCACACGCCCCATATCGTCACTGGCCACAGCCAGTTCCAGCGTAACGCGGCTGCCGCTTTCAATCTCATGAACTTCGACGGCGTCAGGATTATCAACCAGCCCTTTGACAATAAATTCGAGTAGTTCTTTCATACCGATTACTTTTCTTCATCACGGCCGACCAGTTCAGCCACAGCCGCCATGGCCGCCGCCGAGACGGTTTCGGCCGTTTCGGTCACGGTCTCCACTGCCTTAGTGGCAACCGCAGCAGCCGTGGTCACCACCCCGGCTTTGGCCGCTTCTTCGCCCTCTGTCGCCGGTTCAGCGGTCACCCCGGTAAACTCGGCTACCAGGTTGTCAAACGACTCACCAGCCCGCAGCCGGGTCAGACGATCATAGGTTCCCTGCTTCTCCAGCAGGCGACGGACCGCATCACTGGGCTGAGCGCCAACGTTCAACCAATGTAAAGCGCGTTCCTCATCAATACGATACTCGGCCGGATTGGGCATCGGGTTATAAAAACCGATACGCTCTACAACGCGGCCGTCACGCGGGGATTTACTATCAGCTACCACTACGCGGTAGCTGGCCTGTCTTTTTTTGCCTGTACGGCTTAAACGAATTCGCACCATGATAAATCTTTGTCTCCAATTAGAATTTTTTATAGTAAGTTAAAGTTATGAGAGCGTCTAGGACAGTTGAGCGTAAAACGTAATGCGTGACGGGTAAAAATCACGTTTCACGTTTCACGTCTTCGTTAGAAACGGCCACCCAGCATCTTCGTCAGATTACCCAATCCTCGACCGCCACGACCACTTTTCATCTGCTTCATCATGCGCTGCATCTCTTTGAACTGCTTGAGCAGCGCGTTTACATCTTGTACCGTTGTGCCCGAACCGGCAGCTACGCGCCGTTTGCGGTTGGCCTTTAGAATCTTCGGATTACGACGCTCTTCGAACGTCATAGACTGGATGATGGCCTCAATGCGTTTCAGTTCTGAATCAGCCATGGTCATATCCACATCTTTGGTCATCTGATTCATGCCGGGAATCATCTCCATCAGCTTGCCGATGGGTCCCATCTTTTTAATTTGCTGCATCTGGCTTAAAAAATCTTCCAGATTGAACTCACCCGACAGCAGTCGCTCACCCGCTTTGGTCGCCTCTTCCTGGTCCATCTCTGTCTGGGCGCGTTCGATGAGGGTCATCACATCACCCATTCCCAAAATCCGGTTAGACAACCGGTCGGGATGGAACAGTTCGATGGCGTTCAGCTTTTCGCCCGTGCCCAGAAATTTAATGGGCACATCGGTCACCTGACGCATAGAAATAGCCGCACCACCGCGTGCATCACCATCAATCTTGGTCATGATGAGACCGGTGATACTGACTGCTTCGTTGAAGTCGGTGGCCACACGGACCGCCTGCTGGCCGGTCATGGCGTCCGCCACCAGCAGCGTTTCGATGGGATCGACGGCTTTCTTGATGGCCTTGATCTCGTCCATCATCATCTCGTCAATGTTCAAACGGCCGGCCGTGTCCAGAATGACGAGGGTTGCACCCGTATCACGCCCCTTTTTGACGCCGTTGACACACACTTGAACGGGGTCAGCATCAGGGCCTTCACTATAAACAGGGATGTCCAGTTCTTTGCCGAGGGTTTGCAACTGTTCAATAGCGGCCGGCCGGTAAACGTCGGCGGCGACCAGGTACGGCCGTCGCCCCTCTTTACGCAGGTGGAGGGCCAGCTTACCGGCCATGGTCGTTTTACCGGCCCCTTGCAGACCCACCAGCATCAGTACGGCCGGGGATTGCATCCCCAGATTCAGCCGGCCGGGTTCACCCAGCGTCGCCGTCAACTCATCGTGGACAATTTTGACCACCTGCTGACCGGGCGACAGGCTGCGCATCACCTCATGGCCCACAGATCGCTCCCGTACCCGTGCTATAAAATCTTTGACGACCTTATAGTTTACGTCCGCTTCCAACAGCGCCAGGCGCACCTCGCGCATGGCGTTATCTACGTCCGCTTCGGTCAGCTTGCCCCGTCGTTTTAAGTTGTCGAAAACCGATTGTAGGCGACCGCCTAAAGATTCAAACACAAACAGCTACTCCTAAATTGGGCCAATCCTTGAACTTTCTGGAAAAAGCTCTGATTGACCCAACCTGGAAAATTAAATTGATAACAGCATTTTGCCAGCAGCTAATTCTAACGCAGGCGGCACTTTACGTCAAGAGGGGCAAAAGTGGCGCAGCGGTCCTGCTACCTCGCCACTCCGCTACTCCGCCACTACGCAGTCACGCGCAGCAACTCGGCCGCCTGACGCAAAGCTTCGGCCCGGTTGGTTTGCTCCCAGGGGGCCTCGATGTCATCACGGCCGAAATGGCCGTAAGCAGCCGTGGCCCGGAAAATAGGACGCCGCAGGTCCAAATCACGGATAATGGCCCCAGGGCGCAAGTCAAAATGCTGCTCGATCAGATCAACCAGAGACTCAGCCGGCAGTTCGCCGGTACCAAAGGTTTCCACGTTGATGCTCAGCGGCCGGGCCACGCCAATGGCATAGGCCAACTGAACTTCGCAGCGTTCGGCCAGACCGGCCGCCACAATATTTTTGGCCACCCAGCGGGCCGCGTAAGCTGCACTGCGGTCTACCTTAGTACAATCTTTGCCGCTGAAAGCACCGCCGCCATGCCGCCCCATCCCACCATAGGTATCGACGATGATTTTGCGCCCGGTCAGACCGGCGTCACCCATAGGGCCACCGACCACAAAACGGCCGGTCGGATTGATGAAGATTTTCAGCTCGTCATCAACCATATCGGCCGGCAGAACCGGATTGATCACATGCTCGATAATGCTTTGCCGGATGGTTTCGTTATCCACGTCGGGGCTGTGCTGGGTGCTGACGAGGACGGTGTGGACCCGCTTTGGTTTGCCGTAATTGTATTCAATCGTCACCTGGGCCTTGCCGTCGGGCCAAACCCAGGGCAGGATGCCTTCTTTGCGGACCTGGCTCAGGCGGCGGGTCAGGTTGTGGGCCAGGTGAATGGGCAGGGGCATCAGGGCGTCGGTTTCGTTGCAGGCAAAACCGAACATCATGCCCTGGTCGCCGGCACCGAGGGCGTTGATTTCCGCTTCGGAATCCCCATTTTTGCGGTATTCCAGGGCCACGTCTACGCCCTGAGCAATGTCGGCACTCTGGCTGGCAATGGCCGCCTGAACGCCGCAGGTTGTGCCGTCAAAGCCTTTGCTGCTGTTATCGAAGCCAATATCGATAACGACTTTGCGAACTAATTCGTCGAAGTTGACAAAGGCGGTCGTGCTGATTTCGCCTAACAGGAGAACAAAGCCGGTTTTAACGGCCGTTTCGCAAGCCACCCGTGCCTGGGGATCCTGTTCCAGCAGGGCATCCAGCACGGCGTCGCTGATCTGGTCACACATTTTATCGGGATGGCCTTCTGTCACTGATTCTGAGGTGAACAGAAGGCTGGGCGCGGTCATAAATGTTGATGTCATAGGTAAATACCTCCGTAATAAATTATAGCGAGTAGCGCGTGGCGGGTGCCGATTATAATACTACCCGCTACTGGCCTACCCGCAACCTTGCATAAAAAAAGCCTCTTGCTTTAACAAGAGGCTAGTCGTGCTTACTTACACTTTGTCTAACCCTTATCTTTCAGCAAGCTGCTGCCAGACTTAGCACCTTCCCACATAATTGTGGCCACATGAATGGGGCCACATGAATGGGGGTTGCTGCAGTTTCACAGGGCCGATCCCTCCACTGCTCTTGATAAGGCATAATTTTATTTTTAACGCTCGTGAGTATAACCAATCGGCATCGTTTGTCAAATTCGATGCGACCAGGCTCACGAACGCTCCATATAAGGCAAGAATTGAACCCCAAACGGCGGCGGCTCGTAGAAGATACGGAAGCCGCACCCGTTGACGTTGCTGGCTGCCGGCCGAAATGGTTTACTGCTGATCCGGATCAGGAACGCCGATGATGTTATAACCGGCATCGACGTAAACTACTTCGCCGGTCACGCCGCTGCTCCAATCACTGAGCAGCCAGAGGGCCGTTTTACCCACCTCATCCTGGTCTACGTTGCGGCGCAGCGGAGCCTGCGTTTCGGCGTAACCCAGCATTTTGCGGAAGCCGGCCACGCCGGCTGCCGCCAACGTTTTGATCGGCCCGGCCGAAATGGCGTTAACCCAAATATTTTACAACCCCAAATCGGCGGCCAAATAGCGGACATTGGCTTCCAGGGCGGCTTTAGCCACACCCATGACGTTATAGCTGGGGACCACTTTTTCAGCCCCGTAATAGGTCATGGTGAGGATGCTGCCCCCACTCCCCATCAGCGGCAGAGCCGCCCGTGTCAGGGCGACCAGGCTGTAAGCACTAATATCCATCCCTATACGAAAGCCCTCCCGGCTGCTCTCCACAAAACGACCTTCCAGTTCACCCGGCGGGGCATAAGGTACGGAATGGACCAGGATGTCGATATTGCCAAAACGGTCGGCGGCTTTGTCGA
>JAWOIM010000388.1:0-3960 GCA_046484685.1 Chloroflexota bacterium
ACCCTGGCAGGCACCATCCATTAAAAACAGACCACTCTTCATCAAAAAAGCTATCCGTATAAATAAAGGTAGGCAACATCCAAAGGCCGCTCATCCTGGTCGACTGGTCGGATCTGGATCCCCACAAACGACACTTTCTCCTGGCTGCACTGCCCGTTTTCAACGACGACCATGGCGGCCGCGCCTACAATGGCGTAGCGGGAGGCGGGGTTGAACAGTTTGGCGTAGGCGGAACCGGCGGCGTTGTTGAAATCCCGACCGGGGTGGGGGGAGGGAATGGAAACGGCCGTTAATAACTCGCCCGGCTGCACATCGGTCATAAAGAGGTCGATGAAAAAGTCGGCCGCGGCCACGTCCCGGTCACCGTTTTCACCGGTGAGGTGGATAGTGGCGTTGAGGGCGGTCATGACGGTGGGCAGGTCAGAAGCAGGGTCGGCGTGGGCGATGTTGCCGCCCACCGTACCCCGGTTGCGCACCTGCGGGTCGCCAATCATGCTCGCCGCTTCGGACAGCCCGGTGGGAACCAGGTCGGATTTGGCCACGTCGGCGTGAGGGGTCAGGGCGCCAATACGGCAGCCACCATCACGGGTAGCCGTAATGCCGCGCAGGCTCTCGATACGGCCGATGTCGATCAGCGTGCCCGGATCGGCCAGGCGTAAATTCATGGCCGGAATCAGGCTGTGGCCGCCGGCCAACAGTTTGGCTCCACTGTGCTGTTTCATCAAGGAAAGGGCCTCAGTAACTGAATCGGCCCGGTAGTAGTCAAATTTTGGTGGATACATGGGTTGTCTCCTTTAGGATGCAGAGTTGCAGAGTTGCAGAGTGGCGGAGTTGCAGAGTGGCGGAGTTGCAGAGTTGCAGGACAACAATGCCACCTTGCCACTTCGCCACCTTGCCACTTCGCCACCTTGCTATCCTGCATGAATTGCGTTGAACAGCTTTTCGGCCGTTAGCGGCATGTCCAGATGGTGGATACCCAGGGGGGATAGGGCATCCATAACGGCGTTGGCCATCGTTACGGTAGCGGCGATGGTACCCATCTCGCCCGCCCCCTTGACGCCTAACGGGTTATGGGGGGAGGGGGTTTCAACGCGGTCCACCGTCAGCTCAGGGAAGCCATCGGCGCGAGGCATGGCATAATCCATGAAGGAACCGCTGAGCAGTTGGCCCTCTTGGTCATACAGGCCATGTTCCCACAATGCCTGACCCACACCCTGGGCAATGCCACCGACAATCTGGCCGCGCACAATGAGCGGGTTGATCACTTTGCCCACATCGTCTACAGCCATATATTTCTGGAGGCTCACTTCCCCTGTCTCCCGGTCTACTTCGACCAGGGCCAGGTGGGCGCTGTTGGGGAAGGTGAAGTTGGAGGGATCGTAAAAGGAGGTCTCTTCCAGACCGGGTTCGATGTCATCGGGCAGATTGTGGGCTGTATAGGCAGCAAAGGAGATGTCAGCAAAGCCCATGGATTTATCGGGCGATCCCTGGACGTGGAGTTTGCCTGCGGCCTGGTCATACACAATGTCATCTACGGCCGCTTCCAGTTGGTGGGCGGCGATTTTTTTCATTTTGTCCCGGATTTTGCGGGCGCTCATAACCAGGGCGCTGCCGCCAACGGAGGCGCTGCGGCTGCCGTAGGTACCCATGCCAAAGGGGACGGTCCCGGTATCGCCGTGCACAATTTCAACGTCATGGAGGTCAACACCCAGTTCGTCGGCCACAACCTGGGCGAAGGTGGTCTCGTGCCCCTGGCCATGGGTGTGAGAACCGGTGAGGACGGTGATTTTGCCGGAGGGATGAACGCGAATGGCGCCGCTTTCCCAAAAACCAACGGCCGATCCCAACGCGCCGGCAATTTTGGAGGGAGCCGGCCCACTGGCTTCGATACAACCGGCAACACCAATGCCCACTAAACGGCCGTTTTGCCGGGCCGCTGCTTGCTCTTGGCGCAGGGTTTCGTAGCCGGAGATTTCAACCAGCTTGTCAAACAGCTTGTTGTAATCCCCGCTGTCGTAGGCCATGGCTACCGGCGTCTGGTAAGGAAACTCATCAGCCGCGATGAAGTTTTTACGCCGGAAGGCAATGGGATCCATCTCTAAGCGGCGGGCCGCTTCGGTAATGAGCCGTTCTACCACATAAGCGGCTTCGGGACGGCCGGCACCGCGATAGGCATCAACGGGGACCGTGTTGGTCATTGTGCCCCAAACATCGGCATAGACGCCGGGAATCTTGTACAGGCCGGACAAGAGACAAACATAGAATGCGGTGGGAATCAGCGGCGCAAACGTGGAAATATAGGCTCCCTGATTAGACCAGGTAGCGGCGTAAAGACCGGTTATGGTGCCATCTTCAGTCAGGGCCAGTTTGGCCTGGGTGACATGGTCACGCCCCTGAGAGTCGGTGATCATGGCCTCGCTGCGGGTAGAGACCCATTTGACCGGCCGGTTAACAGCCCGTGCTACCCAGGGGGCGATAATTTCTTCAGGGTAATGGAAAATCTTGCTGCCAAAACCACCGCCCACATCGGGGGAGATGACGCGCAGTTTGTTTTCGGGTATGCCCAGGGTGAAGGCGCTTAGAAGCAGCCGGATGGGATGGGGATTCTGGCTGGTGGTCCAGAGCGTCATCTCTTCGCTGGCAGCGCTCCATTGGGCAACGGCCGCTCGTGGCTCCATGGCGTTGGGGATAAGCCGCTGGTTGGTCATCTCAATTTCAACCACATGAGCCGCCTGGGCAAAGGCCTGATCACAGGCTTCTTTATCCCCCAAAGACCAGGTGTAGCTAATATTGTGGGGAACGTCAGCGTGAAGCTGGGAGCAGTCTCTTCCGTTGTTTTTTTAGCGTCAACAATGGCCGGCAGCGGTTCGTAATCAACTTCGATCAGGTCCAGGGCATCGTAGGCAATATAGGGGGATTCGGCCACGACGACGGCCACGCCGTCACCCACATGGCGCACCACGTCGGGCATCAGGGGCCAGCGTTCGGGCACTTTGATGTCGGGTACGTTCCAGCCGCAGGGCAGTGGCCCCACGCCGCCGTCGATAAGGTCCTGGCCCACATAGACGGCAATCACGCCCTCGAGGGCTGCAGCGGCGCTGGTATCGATGCTGTTGATTTTGGCGTGGGCGTAGGGGCTGCGTTTGATGGCTAAATGGGCCATGCCGGGCAGTTGTATATTGGCCACATACTTGCCCTGGCCCTGGAGAAAGCGGGGGTCTTCGACACGTTTTACACTTTGGCCAACATAGGTAGTCATTAGTCACCTCCCATGGTCGCTGCCGCCGATTTGACGGCGCGGACAATGTTCTCGTAGCCGGTGCAGCGGCAAAGATTACCTTCGAGTCCATGACGAATGTCGGCATCACTCATAGCGGGGTTGTTTTCGACCAGCTTGGTTGCGGCCATGATCATGCCGGGAGTGCAGTAGCCACACTGGAGACCATGGTTGTCCCAAAAGGCCTGCTGCATGGGGTGCAGGTTGCCATTTTGGGCCAGCCCTTCGATGGTGGTAATGTCGGCCCCGTCGGCCTGAACGGCCAGCGTGGTACAGGCTTTGACGACCATGCCGTTGAAGTGGATGGTACAGGCGCCACACTGGCTGGTGTCACAGCCGATGTTGGTGCCGGTAAGTCCTAATTCGTCACGCAGAAAATGCACGAGCAGTTGGCGTGGTTCCACCTCCCGCTCGATACTTTTTCCATTTACAGTCAGACTGATGTTCATAGTACCGCCTCCTTTAGAAATTATGAATTACGAAGTACGAATTACGAAGGAGCGTGCATGGCTGGCCTTGCCGGCTTCATAATTCGTGGTGCTGCCTAAGGCCACCGATTGAAATCGGCGTCTACCAGGAGAAAACGTGTTAAAACACGTTTAGAATTGCTACCCTACTTCTTACTTTTCACTTTTCACTTTTTACTTCTTACTTCTTACTTCTTACTGATTACCGTACTCTCA
>JAWOIM010000473.1:0-5131 GCA_046484685.1 Chloroflexota bacterium
GCAAAGATGTAGAGGGGCGCTGCTGACTTTTGCCCATTCGCTGGGTGAATTCGGGGCCACGATCATTGTCAGCGGCAACTTGCGCCTGCGGACCCAAACAGCCCCCCTCTACATCTTTGCCCAGTTTGAAGCGGGCAACCTGGAAACGGCCAATGCGGTCGCGGCCGTCCTGGCGACGTTGTCATTTGTTCTTTTTTTTATCTTGATTCGTTTTACGCAGCGTAAAGCGTGATGCGTGAAACGTGAAACGTGATGCGTGATGCGTGACTTCTCACGCACAATTTGAAACCTATGTCTATCATTCTGACCAATCTCGTTAAATACTTCGGCCCCAACCTGGTGGTCAACAACGTCTCTCTGGAGGTGGACGACGGAGAGTTGTTTGTCCTGCTGGGAGGCAGCGGCAGCGGCAAAAGCACCATTTTGCGCCTGATTGCCGGTCTGATTGTGCCCGATAACGGCCGTATCGAACTAAACGGCCGTGATGTCACCCATCTCCCGGTACAGGCGCGGGATACCGGCTTTGTCTTTCAAAACTATTCCATCTTTCGCCACATGACCGTCAGCGAAAATGTAGAATTTGGTCTGCACGTTCGCGGCGTGGGGGCAGCAGACAAGCAGCAGCGCAGCGCCGAACTGCTGGATCTGGTGGGCCTGGCCGGACTGGGCAGTCGCTATGCCGATCAGTTGTCCGGTCGCCAACAGCAGCGGGTGGCTCTGGCGCGTGCCTTAGCCTATAACCCGGCCGTCCTGCTGCTGGACGAGCCGTTTGGGGCGCTGGACGTGAAAATTCGGGGCCAACTGCGCCACAGCCTGCGCCAAATTCAGCAGCGGCTCAAGGTGACCACCATTTTAGTAACCCATGATCAGGAAGAAGCGTTTGAACTGGCCGACCGCATCGGCCTCATTCATCGCGGGCGACTGGTGGAGGTCGGGCCACCGGAAAAGCTGTACCACCGGCCGCAAACGGAGTTCACGGCTACTTTTGTTGGCGGCGGCAACGTCCTGGTGGGACGGCATGAGGGGCAGCAGATCCGGCTGGGAGAAACAACCCTGCCCATGCCTGACAATGCCCCGCCCCATGATGAGGGTGCCCCGGTGCGTATCCTGTTTCGGCCGGAAACGGCCGTGGCTCAAACCGAACCATTCCGACCTGACCAGACGGATGTTTTCCCGTTAGGCAGCGGCGAGATTCGGGAACAGGTCTTCACTGGACCCATGCAGCGGCTGGTGTTAGCGGTAGATGCCTTGCGCGGAACGCGCCAATTGGTACCCGAACCCATTTATGGCCAGCGCCTGACCCGTATTGAAATCGCCCAACCCAGCCAGAACGATACACGTCTGGTAGCCGGGCAGCCGCTCTGGTTAGGACTGCGCCATTTTCATGTTCTCAATCCGGCAGGGCTGAAACTGCTGATTTATGCCGACAGCTCACCCGCCGGGGCCGCGGCCGCCGCCTTTGGCTGTTTGCTGGCGCAGGCCGCGGCTGGCCCGGCTACGCTGCTGGCGCTGGCCCAAAGTGGGGATGGGGCCGCAGCCGTGGCCCAACGACTCAACCAGGCCGCTCTTTCCTGGCTGCCACAGTTGCCCCAATTGGAAACCCGTACCCGTCAAGGCGATCTGGCCGAAATCTGGCGCGAAGCACAGGAGGGAGATTATGAGATTGTGGTCCTGGGGCAGCAGCCGGGACAGAAACCGGATGGAACGGTGGTGGATGAGGGCGATCTGATGGCTGTGGTGCGCGAGATCCTGTTTACTGCGGGCGTCTCCGTGCTGTTTGCCGCTGCGCCCCGCCGGCAGGTGGATCACCTTACAATAGAACGGATTCTCATCTGCACCGCCGCCGGCGAGCCGGGTAAGCGGGATGTCACCTTTGGCGGCCGGGTGGCCCGTCGTACCGGAGCCGAGGTGACCGTACTGCACGTTCTCACGCCCCAGGCGGGCGCCGCTGAAAAGGCCCGGGCCGAACGCCACCTGCAAGAAGCGCTGTCTTCGCTAACCGCCTTGGGCATACACAGTCGGGTTGAATTGCAAGAAGGAAATCCGGTAGAGCAGATGTTGGCCACGGCCGTTGACTACGATCTGCTGGTAATCGGCGCTCCTAACCCACCCGCGCCCCAGCAGTTGGTCTGGCCGGAGCTGACCAATCACATTGTGGCCGGCGCCACTTGCCCGGTGCTGGTTGTCCCCATGCTCGACTAGTGCCACAGAGACAACATGAGCGTGGGCACACCATCATGTATGAAAATTCATCGTCTATCGTCCGTCGTCCATGGTCTATTTTCGAAGGAGGTTTTGTTGACAGTTGAGATAGGGTTGACGCTAACCATAATTGCCATTGCTATTATTCTCTTTGCCACCGAGAAGCTGCGCGTGGACGTAATTGCCATGCTGGTTTTGATCACGGTGGGCCTGACCGGATTGGTCTCCAGGGATGAAATGTTTGACGGCTTTTCCAATCCGGCCGTTATTACGGTCTGGGCCGTTTACATTGTTTCCGGTGCTCTGTTTAGAACCGGCGTAGCTGATTTTTTGGGCGAACAGATTATCAAGGTGGCAGGCAACAGCGAACCCCGTTTGGTAGCCGTCATCATGCTCACCTGCGGCACCATGTCGGCCTTTATGAATAACATTGGGGCCGCAGCCGTTTTACTACCGGCCGTCGCCGGTATCTCCCGCCAGGCCAAAATCCCGCTATCTCGCCTGCTCATCCCCCTCTCCTTTTCCTCGCTGATGGGTGGCAATATGACCCTCATCGGCACGCCGCCCAACGTGCTGGCCACCAGTATGTTGGCCGAGCGGGGTTTTGAAACATTTAGTTTTTTTGATTTTGCGCCCATGGGCATCCTTGTCTTTTTGACCGGGATTCTCTACATGACCTTTTTCGGCCGGCATCTGCTGCCGCAACGCAAAACGGTCAACGAGGGAATGGACACCTATCGCTACCGGGATTACGTGAGCGAAATCACCGTTCACGAAGAGAGCAAAATTCGGGGCAGAACCTTAAACCAGATTCGCCTGGGTGCCGACTACGACTTGACCGTCTTGTTTGTGATAAAGGACGGTGACATGCAGGCCACCCCTCACCGCAATACACGGATCGATGTGGGCGATTTGCTCATTGTCGAGGGCCAGTTGGATAATTTGCTAGAAGCCCGGGAAAAACTAAAGGTAGACGTCGAAGAGGAGAAGGGACTGGCGCTGGAAACATTTGAAGACAGTGACACAGATTTTGCCATTGTGGAAGCTACCGTCGCCCCCCGTTCCCCAATTGCCGGCCGCACCTTACACGATATGCAGTTTCGGGACAGGTACGGTTTTACGGTGGTGGCCCTGCGGCGGCATGGCGAGGTCATCACCCAGCGGCTGCGAGACGTTCGCATTGAGTTTGGTGACACCCTGCTGCTCAAGGGACCGGCCCATCGCCTGGTCAACCTGCGACAGGGCAACGAATTTCTGCTGCTGGAGCCGGTTGATCGGGAAACGCGGCGGCAGCACAAAGCATGGCTCTCGGTAGGCATTATGGGACTGGTGCTGGTACTGACCACGGTGGTTGGGCTGCACATTTCTGTCTCCATGGTCATTGGGGCAGTTCTGGTGGTGTTAACCCGCTGCCTGACGATGGACGAAGCCTACCAGAGCATCGAATGGCGCAGCATCTTTCTAATTGCCGGCATGCTGCCGCTGGGGGTGGCCATGGAAAATACGGGCACGGCCCGCTTTCTGGCCGAAGGGTTGGTCAACAACCTGGGTGTTTTGGGGCCGCTGGCGGTGTTGGCCGGTATCTATATTATGGCCTCGTTGATTACCGAGCCAATGTCCAATGCGGCGGCCACCGTGTTGATTGTGCCCATTGCCATCGACATTGCCGTGGGGCTGGGGGCCGACCCGCGTCCCTTTGTGCTGGCGACGGTGATTGCCTGTTCGACCAGTTTTTTGACGCCGGTGGGTCATCAGGCCAATGTACTGGTTTTTGGTCCCGGTAATTATCGCTTTTTCGACTTTACGAAGGTGGGAGTGCCGCTGAACGTCTGCATTTTTGTGGTGACAATGATTTTCTTGCCTATTCTGTGGCCGCTATTTTAGCCTACAAGCCGGGCACTGCCCCTGCCCGGCAACTCTAGCTAGGGCTTATTAGTAGTCGGCAATTGTGCCTTATTTGGCAAGTTTTGCTTGCACCAAATCTGTCAGGTCTGCGCCCCATAATTTCTTGTCATACTCTCAAACGTTGTTGCATTGGCCTATCTGAGCCAAATAGCTTAAAATTGTATTGGTTCCATTCTTTATAACATATAAGGGAAGAGACAGGGGTATGAATATCAGGCCAGATAAAATCTAATGAAAAAAATAGACGCACGCATCCAACGTACCAAACGACACCTGCGTCAGGGGCTAATCGACCTGACGCTGGCCGAGGGTTTTGACAATATCACCATCCGCGATATTACGCGACGGGCTAACGTAGGCTATGCTACCTTCTTCCGCCATTACAAGGGCAAGGATGAGTTGCTGCTCGACGTGCTGGATTATTTGTTGGAAGAGATACAAATCCTCTTGCAGCCGGCGCTGGATACGGCCGATTCCGGCGCCAGCGGCACCCTCATCTTCACCCATGTGCGCGAGAATGAACGCCTGTACCGGGTCCTTCTCAGCAGCGACGGCAATCACTTTATCTTAAACCGGATACGCCTGGCCGGGGTGCAAAACGTCCTGGCACAGCAGACCCCCCTACCCCACAGCGCCGTTCCGGCCGAGATCGCCGCCAACCATATGGTCAACGCCACCATCACCCTGATCCAATGGTGGCTAAACAACGATATGCCTTATCCGCCGGAACAAATGGGGCAGATTTACAGCGACCTGATTGCCAGGCCTACGCTGTCTCTGGCTTTTGTATCTAAAAGTAGGTGAGCAGATGCCGGGGCGAACCGGTAATTTCTATAATCCTGCCACTTTGTGTGCCAACAGCACCTGGGCTGCGGCCAGAAATGCCTGGGCTTGCGGGCTGTCGGGTTGGTCGTGCAGCAAGGGATCGGCCCGATTGATGGCCTGAGAGACGGCCGTTAAGAGGGGAATTCGTCCCAAAACCGGCACTGCGGCCAGGGCCTCTGGCCGCCAGCGCGTCGAGCGC
>JAWOIM010000664.1:0-28437 GCA_046484685.1 Chloroflexota bacterium
ATCGTCTTTGCCAGAGACCAATATTCTGAGACCAGTGCCGAAGGTCGACGGTTGCTTGCCCATGAACTGACGCATGTCGTTCAACAAACTTCCAGTAGCGTCAGTTCTTCTCACAAACATGTGCAACGGGCGCGGCTTCCCTGTACATCCGGTAAGACGATACCAATCTACGCAGTTACCCTGCCGGGTTCTTCCGGAAATATCGATAATGATCTCCGTTTTGCCAACGACGTCCTTTGCCAGTGCGGAATAAGCCTGAGTTTGACAGGTGGTCAAAGCTGGACGACAAATCTGATGGATCAACTGGTTCCAAAGGGGCAGTTAAACGAGTACACGAGCGTCAAAAATCCCACTCAAGAAGAGTTGGCACTCATGGCCTATCGGCCCGGCGGCAACGTCGTCCACGTCTACTACGTTCCCCAACTCTCCAATGGAAGTCGTGCTGAGACTATTGGACGTGCTGATTGTCTGCAGTGTGCGGATACCGTCGTGGTTTCTAATTCTGCAGTCATCGACAGTTTTGCGCATGAGTTTGTGCACATTCTCCTGCCAAACGATAGCCATCACGATAATGCAGATAACCTTTTTGCCCGCGGAACGACACGTAATGTTGGAGTTGGCGAACTTGAACAAACACAATGTAACCGAATGCAACCGCTGTAAGCAGGTGTTAATGCCATGAGTTATCAAACAGGAGGCAACCTATGACTACATTCCCCGGCTCGCCCCGGCTGCTCAAAGGGGCCATCGTTGGCATAGACAAGCTGAATCCACTGGCCAGTATCATCGTCTTCCAATACAACCCGGACACGCTGGCGCGGCGGCTGGAAGCTC
The DNA here is from genome assembly GCA_046484685.1 of Chloroflexota bacterium. Lineage (GTDB taxonomy): Bacteria > Chloroflexota > Anaerolineae > Promineifilales > Promineifilaceae > SLGK01. Next base: position 835 of record JAWOIM010000664.1, read on the forward strand.
GCAGCAGCGGTGGCGGCGACAACAGTGACCGCTCCGAAGCCTACCGGCTGTCCGGCCCGCCCAAGGAGACGATTTCGCTCAAGATCGAGATTGACGCCAGTGATGAGGTGGACAACCTCAACCCGGCTCAGTTGATCAGCGGCATTCATCCCACGCTGGCTGCGCTGGAAATGCTGCTCTATCCTAAGAGCCTGCACGTTATTGCCAACACGGCGCTGTCTGCGGTGGGCATGTTGGAAATTATTCCACCAGAAGCGCCGCTGACCCTCTTTGTCTGGGGGCCGCAGCGGGTGCTGCCAGTGCGGTTGGAAAGTTTCAGCATTACGGAGCAGGCGTTTGACGCCGCCCTCAACCCGATCCGGGCCGAAGTGGAGCTGTCGCTGCGGGTATTGAGTTACCACGATTTACAAGTGACCCATCCCGGCTATGGTCTGTTTATGGTCCACCAGGTAATGAAAGAGGTGCTGGCCACGACGAACGTTTTCAACAGCGTGCAAAACGTGGGCGCGGGGTTGAAACTATTTTGATGCCAGACCTGACAGGTTTTCCGAAACCTGTCAGGTCTGATGGGAGGCGTTTTGTGTTTTCGATAACGAGTCGCTATTACGGGGTTGAAACGGCCGTTTACACCGTTGCCTCTTCCCGGCCCACCCCCGACCAGGAAATTACCTACCTGCGCCGCCGCTTTCTGCCGCCGGCGTCCGGGAGCGTCGCCGCTGGCGAATACAGCGTCAGCCAGGGAGAGAGGCTGGACAACATCACTGCCGCCACCCTGGGCGACCCGGAACAGTTCTGGCGGCTGGGCGATGCCAACAACGCCATGCACCCGGATGAACTGACCGCCGAAATCGGCCGCAGCCTGATCATCCCGGTCATACAAGGAGGCTAAGATGAAAAAATCAAAAAAAACTGTGTTCATAGTTCGACTCCGCTCACTACAGGTCTGCGTTCATCGGTGTCCCATCGGAGAAATCCATGCTTGATCAAGGCATTCGCTTGCAGTTACTCATCGGCCCCACCGTTCCGCTGCCGGCCCCCTACCCGGTCATGTCCGCCTTCGTCAGCCTGGACGTGACCAACCGGGACCGGGAGCGGGACGGCTTCCAGATGACCTTTACCCTGGGCAAAAACACGCCGCTGGGCTATGGGCTGCTGCAAAGCGGTATCTTTAAGCCTGGCAACCGGGTCATCATTGGCGTCGTTATCAACGTTCTGCCCCAGGTGTTGATTGACGGCATTATCACCCACCACCAGGTGATGCCCAGCAATCAGGCGGGCGAGTCCCGGCTGATCGTAACCGGCGAAGACATCACCCTCAAACTAGACCTGGAAGAAAAGAGCGAGACCTTCCCCAACCAGTCCGATTCGGTCATCGCCATGCGGCTGCTGGCAGAATATGCCGACCTGGGACTGGTGCCGCAGGTAACGCCCACCACCGATTTTCCCATTGAGATTGACCGTGTGCCCAACCAGCAGGGAACCGATCTGGCCTACCTTCGGCAATTGGCGCAGCGCAACGGCTTCGTCTTTTATGTGGAACCAACGGCTGTTCCCGGCCTCAACACCGCTTACTGGGGGCTGGAAAACCGGCTGGGCCTGCCCCAACCGCCGCTGAGCCTCAATATGGGATCCGAAACCAACGTGGACAATCCCATCAACTTCACCCACAATGCGCTGGGGCCGGCCGCGCCTATGATCACTATCGTCGAACCTAACAGCCGGATGCCCATCACCATCCCCCTGCCCACCGGTTTGCAGCCGCCGCTGGCCCGCCAGCCATCTGTGCCGCTGCGCCGCACCATTGACCGCAGCAGCGCCAGCCTCAGCCCCACCCAGGCTGCCCAGCGCATCCTGGCCGCCACCGGTCAGACGGCCGACGCTGTCACGGCGTCGGGGGAAGTGGATGCAGTGCGCTACGGCCGTGCCCTGCGTTCGCGCCGGTTGGTCAGCGTGCGCGGCGTGGGCGACGATTTCGGCGGCTTCTACTATGTTAAAGAAGTGACCCATCAAATCAGCGTTGGCCAATACAGGCAGCGCTTTACCCTGACTCGCGAAGGCACGGGCGCGTTGACGCCCATCGTCCCGCCGGGAATATAGCTATGACCCAACAGCAACCTTTTTACGGCAAATATCGCGGCGTGGTCAGTGATAATCTTGACCCGCTCATGCTCGGCCGTATCCGGGCCAAAGTGCAGGATGTTTTCGGCGACCGCGAGAGCGGCTGGGCCATGCCCTGCGTCCCCTATGCGGGTGATGGTGTCGGTCTCTACCTGATTCCGCCCACCGGCTCCTCAGTCTGGATTGAATTTGAACAGGGCGATCCGGAGCGCCCCATTTGGAGCGGCTGCTTTTGGGCTGTCGGTGAAGTCCCGGCCCAGCCGGCCGTGGCCGAAATAAAGGTGTTAAAAACGGAAACGGCCACTATTACTCTCAACGATACGCCCGGCCTGGGCGGCATTACCATTGAGCTGGACAGCGGGGCCAAAATTACGCTGGGCAGCACCGGCATTGAAATTTCGGCCGGGAGCGGCACCGTGTCTATCAACGGCACCCAGGTTTCCCTCAACAACGGTGCCCTGGAGGTAACATAATGGCCACGCCATTGCTGGTTGAAAGCGCGTCCATTCTTTGCACCCACGGGGCCACTGTTTCGGCCCAGGCGAGCAACAAGGGCGTGACTATCAACGGCCAGGCGGTCGTGGTTCTGAGTGACGTTTTTACGGTGAGCGGCTGCCCTTTTCAGATTCCTATAGGCACCGGTACCAAGCCCCAACCTTGCGTCAAGGTGCAGTGGGTTGTACCTGCCAAACGAGTGCGCGTGAACGGCCAGCCCGTCCTGCTGCAAGACAGCACCGGCATTTGCCAAAGCGCGGAACAAATCCCACAGGGATCGCCCAATGTGGTGATGACGCAGTTTCGCGTAAAGGGCACGTAGTGTGTAGTGCGTTGTGCGTCATGCGTGACCCAAGTTTTACGCAATACGCACTACGCAATAAGGTACCTATGAACATTAACTACCCATTTCATTTTGACGGCCGGGGTCAGACGGCGTTGACCGGGCGGAACAACCATATTCGCAACATGATTGAGCAGTTCCTGTTTACCAATCCCGGCGAGCGGGTCAACCGGCCCGATTTCGGTAGCGGCCTGCTGCAAATGATCTTTGCCCCCAACAGCCCGGAACTGGCGGCTGCCCTGGAGCATACCGTCCAGGCCGGCTTACAGCGCTGGCTGGGGGATTTGATCGAGGTGCATCAGTTGGAAGTGACCAACCAGGACAGCAGCCTGTACGTCACCGTCCAATACCGGGTGCGCGACGCCGACGAGGTGCAAACGGAACTGTTTGAACACCAAACCAGCGGCGGATAATGACCGAAGACCGAAGACGAAGGACCGAGCCAGCCATTTCCGTCCTCGGTCTGCCGTCCGCCGTCTTTCTCCGAAGGAGAATCATCATGAGCAACGTGACTTTGAGTTGTAAAAGCGAACAGCGCCGCCACGCCGTGCGCCAGGCTGAGGGGCTGAATGGGCTGGACTACGTGGAGGTAGACGGCCGTTCCCTCACCCTCTTCTTTCTGGGCAAAGCGCCCGCAGAAGTGGCCCTGGCCGAAGTCCGCATCGGGGGCGGCCGCCGCATTCGCGACATCAAGCCCGTGCGCCTCAGCATCCAGCGGCAGGAAGACCCCGACCTGGACGACTGCATGACCATTGCCGTGGACAAAGAGGGGGATTTTTCCACCTACACCCTTTGTTTGATCGAAGTGGACGAAAACGGCCGTCCTACCGGCAGGCCCCATCCCGCCTTCGACCCCCGCTACGCCTGCCTTGATTTCAACTTCCGCCTCGACTGTCCCACCGCCCTCGACTGCAAGACCGATCCCGTTTGCCCACCCCCGGACTGGGATGAGCCAGACATCAGCTATCTGGCCAAAGATTACGCCAGCTTCCGCCGCTTGATTCTAGACCGGTTGGCCCTGATCATGCCCGACTGGAAAGAGCGGCACGTGCCCGACATTGGCATTACCCTGGTTGAAATTCTGGCCTATGCCGGTGATTATTTGAGCTACTACCAGGACGCCGTGGCCACCGAAGCCTACCTGGGCACGGCCCGCCAGCGCATCTCTGTGCGCCGCCACGCCCGCCTGGTCGATTACCAGATGCACGAAGGCTGCAACGCCCGTGCCTTCCTCCACGTGGCCACCAAAGCGGGTGACAGCGATCTACCCACCGGCCAGATCTCCTTCATTACCGGCCTGGAGCAGTTTCAGATTGAGCCGGGCAAGCTGCTCACCTGGGCCGACCTGGACGAGATTTCGCCGCGCTATTACGAGGTCTTTGCCCCGCTGGTAGCCGAGCCGGAGCAGGTTGTCAGACTGTACCAGGCCCACAACGAGATTCAACTGTACACCTGGGGGGATGAGGAATGCTGCCTGCCGCGTGGGGCTACCTCGGCCACGCTGGTAGATGGCAAGCCGCCCGAAACGCCCGTGATTGACGAGGAAGATGAAGAAGCGGATACGGCCGTTGAACAGACGGCTGATCAACAAAAACGCCGCCGCAAAAAGAAAAAATCCCCCGTACCGGATCCGCCCAGCGGCCGGCGTGCCCTCCAGTTGCAGGTCGGCGACCTCCTCCTCTTTGAAGAAATCCTCGGCCCCAAGACCGGCCAGCCCGCCGACGCCGACCCGACCCATCGCCACGTGGTGCGCCTGACAAAGGTCGAAGAAAGTGAGGATATTCTCACCGGCCAGCCGCTGCTGGAAATCGGCTGGGATGAAGCCGACGTGCTGCCCTTCCCACTCTGCATTTCGGCCGTTGGCCCGCCGCACGACTGTGAGCTGCTGCTTAACATTAGTGTGGCGCGTGGCAATATGCTGCTAGTAGACCACGGCCGTTTTCAGACCGAACCGGAAGGCGAACCGTGGCGGGTTCCTACGGCCACCACCGAAATCAGTTGTGAAGGCAAAGAACGGCCGTCTGAAATCCGGCATCTACCCGGCCGCTTCCGGCCCGTGCTGGCGCGTTATCCCATCACTTTCAGCCAGCCTTACCCGGCTGAGCAGCCCGCCGCCCGCGCCCTCGACCAGGAACCACGCCAGGCCACGCCTTGGATTCAACTAGCCAGCCAGCAGCCCACCGTGCCGGACGAGCCGCCTACCGCCTGGCAATCCCGGCGCGACCTGCTGGCCAGCGGACCGCGCGATCCCCACTTTGTGGCCGAGATTGACAATGACGGCCGTGCCCATCTCCGCTTTGGCGATGGGGAGTTGGGCCAACAGCCGGCGGCCGGGGAAACGTTCACGGCCCGCTACCGTACCGGCCGGGGGCAGGCGGGCAACGTGGGCGCCGAGGCCATTCGCCACGTCCTGCTTGAGCAGGTCATCGACGGCGTCGATTGGCGGCCGCGCAACCCTTTGCCCGCCCAGGGCGGCGTCGATCCGGAGCCAATGGACGAGGTGCGCCGCTTTGCTCCCGTCACTTTCCGTCATCATCTTGAGCGGGCCATTACCGCCGCCGACTATGCGGCCATTGTCATGCGTGATTTTACGGCCAAGGTGCAGCGGGCCACGGCCAAACTGCGCTGGAACGGCAGTTGGTACGAGGTGCTGGTGGCTATTGACCCCCTGGGCGGCGGCCCGGCCGACCCCGCCCTGCTGCAATCCATTACCCGCCACCTCTACCGCTACCGGCGCATCGGCCACGATCTGGTGGTCAGGGAAGCCCGCTACGTGCCGTTGGACGTGGCTCTGCGCGTCTGCGTGCGACCGGGCTACTTGCGCGGCCATGTCAAGGTGGCGCTGAAGCAACTGTTTGGCAGCCGTCGCCTGCCCGACGGCCGTTTCGGTTTCTTCCATCCCGACAATCTCAGCTTTGGCGACGATATTCACCTGAGCCGGATGGTGGCCGCCGCCCAGGCAGTGCAGGGGGTGGAGAGCGTGACGGTGGCGCGGCTGGAACGGCTGTTTGAGGGACCGAATCTGGAAATTGAGCGCGGCGTTTTGCCGCTGGGGCCGTTGGAAATCGCCCGGCTGGATAATGACCCCAGCCTGCCGGAAAACGGCCGTTTAGAACTGATTATGGAAGGTGGACGATGAGCGAAAATGAATGCGGCTGCTGTGAAGGAATCGAACCCGTAACTCCGCAACCGACCGCCAACCGGCCCGGCCTGGACGCGCTGGCCTACCGCGTCGGCACCCATGCCACGTTCTTGGCCACAATGAAGGCCCGGCTGAGCAACATCTGCGTGGGGCCGGAAGGAGAGGTGTGTGATGGTTCGGCTGAAAACGGCCGTTATCCCCTGCGAGCATTGACCACCCGCGCCGCCAATGACCCGGCCATCGCCCTGCTCGAGGGCTGGGCCATGGTGGCCGACGTGCTGACCTTTTATCAGGAGCGCATCGCCAACGAGGGCTATTTGCGACCGGCCACCGAGCGCCGCTCCATTTTGGAACTGGCCCGGCTGGTCGGCTACCGGCTGCGCCCCGGCGTGGCCAGCAGCGTCTATCTGGCCTTTACCCTGGACAACGATCAGCGCACCGAAATTCCGGCCGGCAGCCGCGCCCAAAGCCTGCCCGGCCCCGACGAACTGCCGCAGCCCTTTGAAACGGCCGAACCCCTACAAGCCCGCGCTGCATGGAATGCCCTTAAACCCCGCCTGACCCGTGCCCAGCCGGTTGATCATCGCTTTTGGTCCTCATCTTCGCTGCCCGATCTGTATGTGGAAGGCGTGACTGCCGGCCTGAAAGCCAACGATCCCCTGCTCTTTGTCCTGGGCCTGGCGGCCAACCAGCAGCGGGTGCAGCGCATCCAGCAGGTTGAGCCGGATACGGCCGCTAATCACACAAAGGTTACGCTGCAAACGGTCGCAGCCCCAGTGGAAGCCCCATTTGTCCGTGTGGAAATACGGCCGTTTGTGGACCATTACCTGGATTTAGAAGCCAGAGGGATTGCCTCAGATCGGGCTATGACGGAGCGGGTAACGGCCGTTTTGCATGCCCTGGCCGACGACATAGAGGCGTGTACAACCAACCGGCAAACGCGCCAGGTGTTGAACCGGGCGCTGGCCGCCTTGCGTAAGGAGTACGCCATTGCTGCTGAAGGGCAGTACAGTCGCCTACAACCCTGGGTTGGTGACATGGTCGAGGAGTTGAACGAACTGGTCGAAGGTCAACCAATGCGCCACCGGCGCGGCACGGCTGTTGGCAATTTGCGCGAGTTGCATGGACGGAATGGTGAGAATGGGCAAAAACGGCCGTCGGCCCTGGCCGGACTGTACAGCTTTTTACCGGCAGTGGCCAAAGCGGCTTCGCTGCAGCCGGCCAATCAATGGCAGTTGAGCCGCAGCGCCGCCAGCGCTTACGCCACCGATGGCGACATCGCCCCCCGCCTGCTGACCGCCCTGCACCCGGAGCTGGGCAACGTTTTGTACCAGGCGTGGCGGCAGTTGCCGCTCACCGAAGCAACGGGCGGTCAGGTTTTCGCCTTTGGTTCTCGTGCCTCGGTCTATGGCCACAACGCCGCGCCCAGTGAAACAATTGCCATTCGGGCTGTGTTTGAGACGACACAAAATAACAGCAGCAGTTCAAGCACGATTGGCTCAGCCTCTTTCTATCGCTTGCGCTTGACCTTCACAATTGGCGGTCACTCGTTGACCTACCCCGCGCCCGGCCAACCGGCTTTACCGTTGACCGAAGAGGCGTATGAAATTTCTTTCCCTGCTGCCGGTGAAACGATTACGCTGTTGCTTACGCCGGATCAGAAAGGATCGCTTCGCCTGCAATTCTTCTTTGCCAACCGGCCGTTAACAGCAGATGGTGTGACTGACATCACCAGTATGCTAAATCTATCCGCCGGTGGCAGCAACCCGACAACGCTGCAGGTTGAGCGGTTAGGGAACCAGCACGACAGCGGACCGGAATTTATTATCCAGGGCGACATCAACGGCCGTCCCAACGCCCTGACTGAACAAGCCGACGTCCTCTGGCTGGATGCAGTCTATGAGGGCATTGCCCCCGGCAGTTGGGTCGTAGTGGAACGGCCGTCCTTAGGCGACTCGAACGCGTCCCAAACCATCATCGCCCAGGTAACGGCCGTTAGCGACCAGTCCCGTGCCGATTATGGTTTGCCCGGCCTCAAAAGCACCCGCCTGACGCTGAACCGGGACTGGTTCAACCCGGAGCAGGATAGTTTTGACGTGATTCGCGGCACGGCCGTTTACGTACAAAACAAACCATTACCCTTAGCCCAGGAACCAATCAATCCCGTGCAAGAAGCCATCTGCGGTCAGACCATCGACCTGAACGGCCTGTACGATGGCCTTGAGGCGGGTCGCTGGCTGATCATCAGCGGCGAACGAACCGACATTCGCCCCGACGACCGGCGCGACAACCGGCGCGACAACCAGCCTGCCAATGGACGCGCCAACGGCCGTAACAATGGTGAAACGGACGCTATTCAAGGCATCCCGGCCACCGAACTGGTCATGCTGGCCGGGGTTGAGCAGGTCTACGACCCCAACCTGCCCGGCGAAACGACCCATACCCGGCTGCATCTGGCCAACGAATTAGCCTACTGCTACAAGCGAGATACCGTGACCATTTACGGCAACGTGGTCAAGGCCACCCACGGCGAGACGCGGCGCGAGGTGCTGGGCAGTGGTGACGGCAGCCGGGGCTGGCAGCAGTTCAAGCTCAAAAAGCCGCCGCTGACCTACCTCTCGGCCTCCAATCCTTCCGGCGCGGAGAGTACGCTGACGGTGCGGGTCAATGACGTGCGCTGGCAGGAGGCCGACAACCATTTTATCCTGATGCCCCACGACCGAGCGTACACGATTGAACAGGACAATGAGGGGCAGACGACGATTACCTTTGGCGACGGCCGTTACGGTTCCCGTTTGCCCAGTGGTGAGGAGAATGTAACGGCCGTTTACCGTTCCGGCATTGGTCGGGAGGGCAATGTCAAGGCAGGCCAGATCAGCCTGCTGGCCACCCGGCCCCTGGGCGTCAAGGAAGTGGTTAACCCCCAACCCGCCACCGGTGGGGCCGGCGCCGAAAGTCGCGACCAGGCCCGGCGCAATGCTCCCCTGGCCGTCATGGCCCTGGACCGGCTCGTCTCCGTGCAGGATTACGCCGACTTTGGCCGCACTTTCGCCGGTATCGGCAAAGCCGTCGCCGTACGCCTGTCCGATGGCCAGCGCCAACTGCTGCATCTGACGATCGCCGGGGCCGAAGACATCCCCATCGCCGACTCTTCCGACCTCTACCGCAATTTGCGCCACGCGTTGCACCTGGCCAGCGGCGATCCCCATCTGCCCCTGCAACTGGCCGTGCGCGAGCTGCTGCTGCTGGTTATTGTCGCCGGGGTCCGCATCCATCCCGATTACCTGTGGGAAAAAGTGGCCCCCCAGATCCGCCACGCGCTGCTCGACACCTTTAGCTTCGAGCGGCGCGACCTGGGCCAGGACGTGACCCTGAGCGAAGTCATCAGCGCCGTCCAGCGCGTGCCGGGCGTTATCTACGTGGATGTAGACCTGCTGCAAACCATCGGCGAAAGCGACATTGCCGACCCCGACCGGCTGGCCGAAAAATTGGAAGAACTGGCGGCCGGTGACCCCGACACCATTCCCCCGGCCCGCATCCACGTGGCATTGGCCCGTCATGATGATCGAGGACGGATGACGAAGGACGGAGTCGGTCACCGGTCATCGGTCATCGGTCCGTCTATCTTACCGGCACAGTTGGCTTATCTGTCACCTGACGTACCGGACACCTTATTGCTGCAAGAACTCACAGAATGAGGATGACAGACAGGGGAAAGAATGGATTTTTATCCGCTCCTTTCCTAATCCATTGTTCTCTCTGAGGGAAATAAATCATGATTAAAGAAGAACCTAACACCCCCAACCCCGATCGGCTCTACGACCTGCTGCCCGTCATCCAGCGGCAGCGGGACGCCGAGCAGGGCTGGCCCTTGCGGGCGCTGCTGCGCGTTATTGCCGAGCAGGTTGACGTCGTTGAGGCCGACATGGACCAGTTGTACGAAAACTGGTTCATCGAGACGTGTGAAGATTGGGTTGTGCCCTACATCGGCGACCTGATCGGCTACCGGCTGGTCCACGAAGCGGGCGAGCCGGGCGATCCCGTGCTGCCCCAAAGCCGGTTACGCAACAAGATTCTCATCCCCCGGCGTGAAGTGGCCAATACCATCGCCTACCGCCGCCGCAAAGGGACGCTGGCTCTGCTGGAACTGCTGGCTCATGACGTGGCCGGCTGGCCTGCCCGCACCGTCGAATTTTACCGGCTGCTGGGCTGGACGCAGGCGCTGAACCACTTGCGCCCGGAGCGGGGTCGGACAGTTGATTTACGTTCCGATCCGCTGGCATTGCTGGATGGGCCGTTTGATGAGTTGGCCCATACGGTAGACGTGCGTCGTATTCATGCCCACCGCCGCCGCGGCTGGCACAATATCCCCAGCGTGGGCCTGTTTGTCTGGCGGCTGCGGGCCTATTCCGTGACCCAGACGCCCGCCTACTGCCTGGAACAGGTTGGCCCTCACTGCTACACCTTTAGTGTGCTGGGTAATGCGGCCCCGCTCTACACCAAACCGGAACCGGAGCCGGAACCAACCCATATTGCCGGGGAGTTAAATTTACCCGTCCCCATCCGGCGCAAGGCGTGTGAAGCCGATCTGGACGCCTATTATGGGCCAGATAAAAGTTTCCAACTGTGGCGTGGAGCAACAGGCAACAAACCGCCCGAACCGATTCCGGCAGAGCAACTCGTGATTGCCGACCTTAGCCGGTGGCAGTACCGGCCGCGTCGGGGCCAGGTGGCCGTCGACCCGGAGTTAGGACGCATTGCCTTCCCGCCGCGCCATCTGCCTAAGCAGGGGGTATGGGTGAGCTACCATTACGGCTTTAGCGCCGATGTGGGTGGCGGGGAATATGAACGGCCGCTTTCCCAACCGGACGGGGCTGTGTTCTACCAGGTAGGCAACGGCCAGTATGAGCGAATTGGGGATGCATTAAAGAAATGGCAGGAAGATCAGCCGCAGGATGCCGTCATTGAAATCACGCGCAGCGGCGTTTACGTAGAGCAGCTTGACGTCGTTTTGCAGGCGGGGCAAACGCTGCAAATCCGGGCTGCTAACCGGGTGCGCCCCGTCATTCGCCTGCTCGATTACCGCACCGACCGGCCCGATGCCCTGCACATTTCTGGTGAAAAGGGCAGCCGTTTTACCATGGACGGCCTGCTGATCGGCGGTCGGGGTGTTCACGTCACCGGCGAGGTGGCCGACGTGGTGGTGCGCCACAGCACCCTGGTTCCCGGCTGGGGGCTGCATCCCGACTGTGAACCGAAACGGCCGGCCGAACCCAGCCTGGAACTGTTAAACACGCCGGCCCGCGTACGCATTGAGCGCAGCATCATTGGCTCTATCCAGGTGAATCAGGATGAGGTGCAGAGCGACCCCATTGCCATCCGGGTACGGGATTCGGTCCTGGATGGAACGAGCCGGGAGCGAGAAGCGGTGGGCGCGCCGGCCGGACTGCTGGCCCATGCTGTGCTGACGATTGAACGCAGCACCGTCTTTGGCCAGGTCCGCGCCCACGCCATTGAGCTGGCAGAGAACAGCATCTTTATGGGGCGGATTAAGGTTGGTCGACGGCAGCGGGGCTGTATGCGCTTTTGCTACGTCATACCCGGCTCGCGCACGCCGCGCCGCTATCGCTGCCAGCCGGATTTGGTGAAAACGGCCGTTGCTGACCTTATGCAGCGCGAGGCAGCCAGGCGCAATGAACCTGTAGACGAAACCGCCCGCCAACAGACCCAGGAACGAGAAGCCGAGCGCGTGCGGCCCCGCTTCAACAGCCGGCGCTACGGCACGCCCACCTACTGCCAGTTGGCCCTGACCTGCGCCGAGGAAATCAGGCGCGGTGCCGACGATGAATCAGAAGTGGGTGTATTTCATCATTTGTACCAGCCCCAGCGGGAAGCCAACCTGCGTGCCCGCCTGGACGAATACACGCCGGCCGGTATGGAGGCGGGCATTATTTTTGCAAGCTAATACTGGTAGTCGGTAATCGGTTAGCGGTAAACCGTCCCCGGCTGCCGATCATTTACAAACCAGGGAGGATAACAATATGAAAGGCGATTTTACTCGCGACACTTTTGACCCGGTACAACAATTCAGCCGCGTCCTGATGCAGCAGGGGCGCGTCCAGCTAGATGCTGACTGGAATGAGCAGATAGCTATCTTTTGGCATTACCTGCGTTCATTAACCACCGATCTGGTTGGTCCTCATTGGGGCCCGGCTCATGATCTGGGCTTTGAGATCAGCCCCACTGACGGACCTGGTTTTACCGTTGGTCCCGGCCGTTATTATGTGAACGGACTGCTGTGTGAAAACCGGGAAAGGGTCGAGTATGTCAATCCTTCCCACTGCATCTTCCCTGGTGAAGTTGTGCTGGAGGCGGGGAGAAGTTACCTGGTTTACCTGGACGTCTGGGAGCGACATCTGACCCATGTTGAGGCTCCACCCATCCGGGAAGTGGCCCTGGGCGGGCCGGACACCACCACGCGGGCGCAAATTGTATGGCAGGTACGGCCGTTGCTGTTGGAAGAGGAACGCGGCGATGGCCATACCGAAACCCGGCTGCGCCAAGCGCTAGAAATGCTGCTTCGCCGGTTAGAAGCAGCGCAGGCCAATAGGGACGAAGCCGCGGTTCGAGAGCTTTTACAGCGCATTGCCGAAATAAGGGCAGCGCTGCAGGCCCTAGAGGATGGGCATGCAGCCTGCGGCGCACGACTGCGTGCCCTGCTGCCGCCCACCGGCGCCGGGCTGCAAGCCCGCGCCCGCCAGGATGGTAAGCCGGAAGATCCCTGCACTATTCCGCCCCAATCCCGCTATCGCGGCGCAGAGAATCAGCTTTACCGGGTAGAGATCCACCGCGCCGGTGAAGCCGATAAGGCGACGGTCAAATGGTCGCGGGATAATGGCTCGGTGACGTTTCCTATTCTGGCCGTGTCGGATCAGATGGTATCACTGGCTCATTTGGGGCGAGACGGCCGTTTCACCCTCAGCGAAGGGGATTGGGTCGAAGCTATAGACGACGATTACACCCTGGAAGGGCGTACGGCCGATTTGCTGCGCGTGGAAAAGGTCTACCGGGAGGAGCAGAAAGTGCTGCTCTCGGTCCCGCTGGCCAAAGTGGGTCAGGATTTAAGCCGCCATCCTTTCCTGCGTCGTTGGGATCAGTCGGCCTATAAAAAAGATGGCGGTACGCTTCCGGTTAGCGAAGGCGAATGGCTGGAATTAGAGGATGGTGTCCAGATTCGTTTTGATGAAGGCGGTGATTACCGCAGCGGTGATTATTGGCTCATCCCGGCCCGCGTAGCTACCGGGGACGTAGAGTGGCCGCTTGACACCGAAGGCCGGCCCCTGGCCCGTTCGCCGCACGGCATTGCCCATTATTACGCGCCGCTGGCGACCATTACCTTTAATGATGAGCCAGAGGTTGAAGACTGCCGCTGCGTCGTTACACCGCTTTGTGCGCCAGCAGCAGGCCGGTAAAGAAATCAGCCCGGTTGTCCTCCCGGAGGGTTGCCGTCTCCGGGAGGACAACCGCCCTTACATTCCTCACCTCCTGCCCCACCAAATGTCACAACCACATCCCCACCCGCTTTTAATGGTGAATACGACTTTGAAAAATCAGCAGATTCAGCCATAATTGAGCCTGTACTTAACCAACCGACACATTTGGGCACAGCGTGCGGTGGATTTCTATGGGCTTTCGTTTTTATCTGTGTGAATCTGTGAGTCCACTGAAAAAACCGAGTTTTTGACGAATGGTAGTTCACTATAAAAAACTCGGGTTTTCGACCTTTGTAGAGTTATCCGTGCCAATCCGTGTCCTATTACCTATAGGAGTTGAATTATGTCAAAAACAGTAAAAGTTGCCGTCACCGGGGCGGCCGGCCAGATCGGTTATGCTCTGTTACCCCGTTTAGTGAATGGTGAGGTCTTTGGGCCGGACACCAAAGTCAGTCTGCATCTATTGGAAATCACTCCGGCGCTCAAAGCGTTGGAAGGGGTGGTCATGGAGTTGAACGACTGTGCCTTTCCCCTGCTGGACAATATTGTCATTACCGACGACGCCAATGTGGCTTTTGATGGAATCAGTTGGGCCTTAATGGTGGGAGCCAAACCGCGCGGCAAAGGCATGGAGCGGGGCGACCTGATCCGTGACAACGGGCCGATTTTTGTCGGTCAGGGCCAGGCCATCAACAACCGGGCGGCCGATGATGTGCGCGTCTTGGTGGTGGGCAATCCGGCCAACACCAACAGCCTGATCGCCATGCGTAATGCGCCCGATGTGCCCAACGAGCGCTTCTCGGCGCTGACCATGCTGGACCAGAATCGGGCTTATTCCCAGTTGGCAGAAAAGGCGGGCGTGCCGGTAACGGCCGTTAGCAACGTTACTATCTGGGGCAATCACAGCGCCACCCAATACCCGGATGCCGATAATGCGCAGATAAACGGCCGTCCTGCCCCCGACGTTATCACCGACCACGACTGGCTGCGCGGCGAGTTTATCAGCACCGTGCAAAAGCGGGGCGCGGCTATTATTGCCGCCCGCGGCCTCTCCTCTGCTATGTCGGCGGCCAACGCTGCCCTCGACCATGTGCGTGCCTTTTTGAACAAGACGCCCGACGGGGATTGGTTCTCTGCGGCCGTACCTTCTGACGGCAGCTACGGCGTTGCCGAAGGGCTGATTTTCTCCTTCCCGCTGGCCAGCGACGGCCAGGGTGGGTATGAAATCGTTCAGGGTCTGTCACTCAGCGACTTCGCCCGCGAGAAAATCAAGGCGACCGAAGCTGAACTGCTCGACGAGAAATCGGTTGTGGCCGATTTATTGTAAAAATTTGACGATAGACCATAGACGATGGACCGCAGAGGATGGACCATCGTCTATGGTCTGCCGTCCATCGTCTGCCTTATTCTTCATCTTCATCCTCATCGCTGTCGCTGCCGTCGCCAAATGATTTGAGGTCGCGGGCCAACTGCAGCAGCCGCTGTTGGACGGTGTCGTGGACCGTGCCTTGGGGGAAGTTGCCGTCATCATCGGCCGTACCGGCGGCCATACCGGTCAAAATCTCGATACCCTCATCAATGGTGCGTACCGGCCAGATGTGGAATTGTTGGGCAGCAACGGCCGTTACCACATCCTCATGCAGCATTAAATTCTCCACATTGCTCACGGGAATGATCACCCCTTGTTTACCCGTTAAACCACGTGCGGCACAGATGTGGTAAAAGCCTTCAATCTTCTCATTGACCCCGCTGATGGGTTGGATTTCGCCGCGCTGGTTGACCGAACCGGTGACGCCGATGCCTTGTTTAACGGGTAGATTGCTCAGGCTGGAAAGCAGCGCGTACAGTTCAGACGACGAGGCGCTGTCTCCTTCTACCCCAAAATAATTTTGCTCAAACGTGAGGCTGGCCGAAAAAGAGAGGGGCTGCTTCTGGGCATATTGGCCGCCAAAGTAGCCCATTAAGGTTAACACCCCTTTGTGGTGAATGGGGCCGGACATATCTGTTTCCCGTTCAATATGGACAATGCCGTCTTCGCCCATGTAGGTGCGGGCGGTGATGCGCCCCGGCTGGCCAAACATATAGTCGCCGGTATCTATAATCGAGAGGCCGTTGACCTGTCCCACCACGCTGCCTGTAGTAGCTACAAAGACCACTTCCTCTAAAATCTCTTCGCGAATGCGCTGCTCGACCAGGCTGGATCGGTAGGCGTTTTCAGTCAGCGCTTGTTGGATGTCAGCGGTTGTTACCACACCGTCCCCGCGCACCGTGGCCCAATAGCTGGCCTCCCGCAGCAGGTCGGCAATCAGGCCCATGCGGGCGCTCAGCCGCTTTTGATGCTCTACCAGCCGCGCTCCGTATTCGACAACTTTAGCCACGGCCGCTTTGTCCAGATGGCACAACCCTTCCTTGTGGCAAACGGTGGCGATATAAGCCGCATATTGGGCCACATGGACCTCATCTAGCGGCATTTCCCAATCAAATTCAGCTCGCACCTTAAACAGGCGGGCAAAAAGCTCATCCAGCTCATAAAAGGTGTAATATTCGTCGGCGCTGCCCAACAGAATTAGCTTAAGCGTCAGGGGAATCGGCTCTGGGTCCAGGCCGTGGACGGGTATACCGCCGCCGGCCGTGGCCTCTGTCACCAGCGGAATTTCGCCTGCCTGGAGGGCCTGGCGCAGCGGCAGCCAGCAGCTTTCAAAGTGCTCTAATAAGTCACTGGCCTGCAAGATCAGGTAGCCGCCGTTGGCCGCGTGCAGGCTGCCCGGCTGTATCGTCGTGAGGTAAGGAGTAAGATCGCCCTGACGCCAGACATATTCCAGCCGGCCAAAGAGGCTGTGGCGCGTAGGATAGCGCTCAAAAACAAGGGGGGCGCCGTTGGTCTGGCCGTTGTTGGCCATCAGGCGCACGGCGTAACGGTTGGGATGCAGCAGGGCCAGCGGGGTGGCGGCAATCTCCTCGGTCACATAGTGCAGATGGGCGGCCAGGTTGGGGACTTCCTGATAGGTTTGACACAGGTGGCGCAGGCGGTCAGAGATGGCGCTGGAAACGGCCGTTTCTCCATCACTCCCCCTGTGCAGTTTGATTTCATATTGGAGCAGTTGGACCAGGCTATCCATCTGCTGCCGTAGTTCTCGACCCTGACCGGGCGGCAGAGCCAGGGCCAGCGGTCGCTCCGGCATGTCAAAGTTGTGAATATAAACCCAATCGAGCGGTACAGGCTGCCGGCGGGCTTCTTCTGAGACCAATTTCTCCAGGGCGGTTGTGCGGCCGGCCCCTGCTGGCCCCAGCATAAAAATATTGTAACCCTCGGCCTGTACGCTTAGCCCAAAGGCCAGCGACCGCAGACCACGGGGCTGCCCAATCACGCTGTCTGAGGAGGGTAATTCCGCAGTTGTCTCAAAGGTGAATAGCGTTTGATCACAAATCAGACGGACTTGCGCCGCCGTTAACGGCCGTATAGGCATAAAGCTCTCCTGATTCCATTTAAAGATGATAACTACTAACGCAGAGGCGCAAATCCGCTCCTTTCCCAATCCGTTGTTCTCACGACAGAACCTGTAACGGAATCCCGCCTATAGTTGGCTGCGGCTCCTGGCGCGGCTGATGGTGCTTGCGGGTGGGAACCGGCGGACATTCCCAGGCGTCAGCGGCCGTTTCGCGGCGCAAATCCTTCAGCTTGGGCAAAATACCACAGGCAAAACATTGGTGACGGCAGTCAATGCGCGTCTCCTGCTCCTGGCTCATCAAATAATCCTGCGTCAGGAACTTCTTGGTTACGGCAATGTCAATATGCTCCCAGGGAAAAACTTCATCAATCATCCGCTTACGATGGGTGTAAAAATAAGGGTCCAGCCCCACTTCAGCCATGGCCCCATACCAGGCATCCTCGCTAAAATGCTCCCTCCAGGCGTCAAATTTGGCCCCGTTTTGCCAGGCCAGCTCCACCACCTGAGCCAGCCGCCGGTCGCCCCGTGCCAAAAAGCCTTCAAACAGTGATTCTTTGGGATCATTCCAGCGCAGCCGCAGCCCAGAGCCGCGAATCTCCTGCTTGAGCAAAGACAGTTTCTTATAAACCGCCTCCATCTGGTCCATCGGCTCCCACTGGAACGGGGTGTGGGGTTTGGGGATAAAGGTGCTGACGCCCACATTGACGCTGGCCTTGTTGCCGTGGAAGGCCCGCCCCTCGGCCAACACCTGCTTAGAAAGGTCGATAATCGCCTCTACATCTTCCATTTCTTCCATGGGGTGGCCGATCATAAAGTAGAGTTTGATGGTGCGCCAGTCGCGCCGGTAGATTTCGCGGGCCGTTTCCAGCAGCTCCTCGTGGGTCACATATTTGTTGATGATGTTACGCATCTTCTCTGTGGCCGCTTCGGGGGCGAGGGTAAAGCCGCCCCGCTTACTGTCGCCCAAATTGTCCATTAACTGGGTGGATACGCTTTCCGTACGCAGCGAAGGTAGGGAGATATTTAACCCTAAATGGCCAAACCGTTTGCCAATCTTCTCGGTTAGCTCCAGCACGTTGGTATAGTCGCTGGAGGAGAGGGAGAGCAGGGCGATTTCTTCATACCCCGTTTTTTCCAGAATCGCTTCCATGGCCGTCAGTACTTCTTCGACCGGCCGTTCGCGCACCGGGCGGGTAACCATGCCGGCGTGGCAAAAGCGACAGCCGCGGGTGCAGCCGCGCATAATTTCGATAGGGGCGCGGTTATGGACCGTTTCGATGAAGGGAATGATAAAGTTGGTCACAGGTGGCGGCATGACCGGCACAATGGTTTTCATCACTGTGGCCGGCGCTTC
Organism: Chloroflexota bacterium; assembly: GCA_046484685.1. Classification (GTDB taxonomy): domain Bacteria; phylum Chloroflexota; class Anaerolineae; order Promineifilales; family Promineifilaceae; genus SLGK01. The sequence continues at coordinate 19,229 of JAWOIM010000664.1, forward strand.
GGGCATGTTGGGAGCAATGGCTTTGACGGTGCCGTTGTCATGGTAAGCCACGTCATAGAAGCGGGGCACATAGCAGCCCTCAATCTGAGCAATGTAGCGCAGTTGAGTCTCCCGATCCAGGTGCGTGGCGGCCCGCATCACGCCAATAATCTTGAGGATGGCCTCTTCCCCTTCGCCAATGACAAAAACGTCGATAAAAGGGGCCATCGGTTCAGGGTTGTAGCAGGCGTGGCCGCCGGCAATGACCAGCGGATAGCCGGCGTCCCGTTCCTCGGCCCGAATGGGCATCCCGGCCAGGTCGAGCAGGGTAAGGGCGTTGGTAAATAACTGCTCATAGGGCAGGCTGAGGGCCAGCAGGTCGAAGTCCCGGATAGGGTGCTTCGTTTCCAGCGAAAAGAGGGGGATCGCCTGCTCCCGCATAATTGCTTCCATGTCGGTCCAGGGGTTGTAGGTGCGCTCGGCCAGCAGGTTGCGGTGTTTGTTGATGATGTCGTAGAGGATCATTAACCCCAGGTTGGACATGCCCAGGTCGTAGATGTCGGGGAAGGCCAGGGCTACTTTGAAATCTATCTCGGCCCACTCTTTGACGACCTGATTGTATTCGCCGCCGGTATACCGGCCCGGTTTATTGACGCGGGGCAAGATTCGTTCCAGGGCAGCTTCGATTTGTGCGGATGTTTGTAACATATTCACCATCTCTCTCTTTGTGATTCAATCTCTCTGCATTATAACAAATATCGCTTTTCTGTGTGAAACTCATATGAGTGATGTCGTTTTGCCGGATGGCTTGCTCTAGAATGGTTCGTTATGAAGCGAATTGGATATCTGATAGTAATTGTTTGGCTTTTTGTTGGTTGTCGCCAGACGCCGGCCCAACCAACACCCACCTTGTTACCTGGACCTGAACTGGAAACGGCCGTTTCCCCTACAACAGAAACGGCCGAACTTTTCCTCCCCTTCACCACCGGCGACGACATGACAGCCACAGGTACAGTCACCCCCAGCCCCCAACCAACAACGACACCTACCATTACCCCATCCCCCACCCCCAGCTATCCCGCTTACAATGGGCCGCCTCTGCGCCGCAGCGACATCGGCATCCAGGTCCATCTGCGCCAGGAAGACCAGGATTGGTTGTTTGACCATCTGAACCGGCTTGACGTGGGCTGGGTCAAGGTGCAAATTTCTTGGAAACTCTACCAGCCCCAGCCCCGCGTTTATGAGATGGAGCGGCTGGCCGAACTGGACCGCTTTGTTGAGCGGGCCAACGGCCACAACATCCAGGTAATGTTGGGGCTGGCCAAAGCGCCGGAGTGGAGCCGCCCCACCACGGAGGAAGATGGCCCACCCTCGGATTATACGCTGTTCCATGACTTCGCCTTTTTTATGGCCGACCGCTACCGGGGGCAGGTGGCCGCTTATGAACTGTGGAATGAGTCGAATTTGCGACGGGAATGGAACGGCAGCCGGCTGCATGGGGCGGAACTGGTGGCTCTGCTGCGTGAGGGCGCGGCCGGAATTCGGGCGGCCGATCCTCAAGCGCTTATCATCAGCGCGGCCCCGGCCACAACGGGGATCAACGATGGAGAAAATGCGGTTGATGATCGTGTCTACCTGGAGCAAATGCTGGCCGCCGGCGTGGCCGACCTGGTGGACAGTATCGGCGTTCATCCCTACGGCTGGGCCAACCCGGCCTTGAGCCGGGTTGGGGATGGCACGACCCCCGCCCCCAGTCACAACAATCACCCCAGCTTCTTCTTTTACGACACACTGGCCGATTACAAATTGCTGCTGGACCGGTATGGGGCCAGCCATCCTCTCTGGGTAACAGAATTTGGCTGGGGCAGCGTGGACGGTTTTGATACGCCGCCCACGGCCGCAGCCCCCTTTATGGCCGATGTGTCAGAATGGGAGCAGGCACTCTACACGCTCGACGCCTTTGCCCTGGCCCACGAGCGAGAGTGGATGGGTCCGATGATGTTGTGGAATCTGAACTTTGCGCCGCTGCTCGGTCCGTCAGCCAGCATGTCGGGTTACAGCCTGGTCCGGCCCGACGGTTCGCCCCGGCCGCTTTACCTGGCCCTGCAAAACGCGCCCCGCGCACCGGAATAGGAACCTAAAGACCGAAAATCCAGCCTTCGACCTGACGCACGGCCGTTTGTCTGGCGCGTCGCCTGGGCCAGCCAGCGTTTACCCGGCTGTTTACTCCAATTGGCATGAATAATTCGATTCGGTAACATTTTTTGTTTACCGCGAAGACGCGAAGGGCGCAAAGCTTTTCTCCTTTGTCACTCTGCCCTCTTCGTACCTTTGCGTTAGATCCTCTGATAAACTGCTTCTAACTGTTGTGCCAGCCGGGACCAGGCGAACGTCTCGGCGTGGGCGCGGGCGGCCTGGCTAAGCCGCTGTCGCTCGTGGGGCTGCTGCAACAGACGGACCAGGGAGCGGATAACAGCCTCGTTGTTGCCGCTGGGGTGGAGGTAGCCGGAACGGCCGTTTACCACATATTCCGGCACCTGCCCCACCGCTTCGGCCACGACGGGAATGCCGAGGCTGATCATGTCGGCCAGCTTGACCGGGCACTTGGTCCGGTTGAGCAGCGTGTCGTCCATCAGGTAGAGGCCCACGTCGGCGCTGGCTAAAATGGGGGGGAGTTCGGCCGTTTCCACCCAACCCACGTCTACAATCGCCTCGCTTAAATTGGCCTGCTCTAGCTGCTGGCGGAATTGGGCCGCATCTGCGGCATACAGCCCGGTGCCAACGGAAAGAATGGCGAGGCGGGGAACGGCCGTTTTCACTCCCACCAAAATATCTACCAGCCGCGTGGTGTCAAATTCAAACAGACGGCTGTAGAGCAGTAAAACGGGCCGGTCGTCCAAACCCAATTTCTGGCGAACGGCGGCCTTGTCCACTTCAACTTTGGGATCAATGCCCGGCCCGTTAGGGATGTAGGCCACCCGCTCTGGTGCTACCCCCAGGCTCCAGACCAGCGTTTGCAGGGCACGGCTGGCCACCGTCACCATATGGCAATGGCGCAGTCCCCATTGTTCCTGCCGGTGAAAAAACCGTTTTTGCAGGGGAGAGTAGGGAGCCAGTTCATTCCAGCCGCCCCAGCCTTCCCAATCGTCTGTATCGACGATCAGGGGCAGCCGGTGGCGGCGCGTCTGCCACAGCCACCAGGCAGCCAGACCGCTGTAGGCTTTGGGCTTAAAGCAGTGGACCAGGTCAGGCTGCCAGGTCAGGGTGGCGCGGAGCAGGTGGTGGGTTGTGCCCACCATGCCGCCAGACAGGGGGGTGTAGTGGATGGTAACGCCCTCTTCTTGCCAGCTTTGATTGGCTTCGTCCGGTGTTTGCCACGGAGGCATGAAGATGGCTACCTGATGGCCAAACTCAACCAGCGGCCGGGCCAGCCCCAGGGCGCGGCTGTGCATCGTTTTGTTAGGGTGGAAGCCAAAAGGGCCAATCAAGGCAAGTCGCATAGGCTGATCTTGCCACGATTGACCCATTTGTCAAAGAATAGGGCGCAGGGCGTGGAAATATATATAATCTGGCCCCTTGTCGGGTATTATCACCCATATGTCCTAATCAGGACTCAAATATTGTATATGTGTGTTAAAATATCCATCTTGAGCGGTTGTTTTTGATACCTTTTTCGTTCTGTGATGATTGAAAAAGTGTATCTTATACAATCGCTTTATTCATGCCATTTTTGGCGAAGTATTGCACAAATGAGTTCGCTGAAAAAACCGAGTTTTTAGCCAAACGCCACCACAATCATCAGAGTCATGACCCTGAAAAACTCGGTTTTTCAACCTTTTTTCAGTAGAGTCACAAATGTTTTCAGGAGACAACACAATGAACCAACAGCACCATTCAACCGCTACAAACAAACCTGAACAGGTAACACGACAGATGTTAATACAAAAGTTGACCGACTTTTCTATGGCAGAAGAGGGTTATGTTCAAATAATTGAGTTAAAACAAAATGACGTTTTGTTTAACCAGGGTGATCCTGGTGACAGCCTGTACGTGCTGCTCGCCGGCATGTTGGGTGTGCGCCAGCGTCACGACGATGGTACAGAAACAGAAATTGACAAGTTGGCTCCAGGAGCAGTTGTTGGTGAGTTGGCCCTGCTTAGTGGCCAACAACGGACGGCAACGGTTTATACCGTCAATGATTGTAGGGTATTACGTCTGACCAGGCGTGGCTTCGATCAACTTTCTCCGGCAGAAAAAGAGGCACTGATCGATATGGAAGATACGCTAATGGTTCGTTGGCAGCGTTTGCAATTGTCTAAAGTGTTGGGTAATTTGTTTGGTCAGTTAAGTGCCAATGATCTACATATGATTCAGGAGCAGTTGGAATGGTACCATCTTTCTAACGGGGATATTTTATTTCATCAAGGTGATGTATCAGATGGCATGTATGTTGTGCTAAACGGCCGTTTACGCTATACGGCTAGCGACAGTCAAGGAAAAATTGTGGCCAGCAGCGAGGTCGGCTCCGGAGAAACCATTGGTGAATTCGCCCTTATTACCCAAGAATACCGTTCGGCGACTGTGTTTGCCGTGCGTGAAACCAATCTGGTCAAGTTGACTCCTGACGTTTTCGCCAATTTTGTCCGGGACCGTCCCCAAATAATGGGACATCTGACGCGCATTATTGTCGAAAGACAACAACAAAACCTGCAACGAAAAAAAACTGCTTCTCACGCACAATTAACTGTGGCCATTGTGCCCGCCGGCCCCGCCATTGACACCTTCAGCTTTGCCCAGGCGTTGGCCGAGGCCATGGCCGGCTACGGCGATACCCTACCCCTTAACGCCCAACAGTTTAACAGCCTCACCGACCAACAAGACGCAGCCCAAACAGCCGTCGATTCTCCCTACAACCCGGCTGTTGTGGCTATGTTAGAGGAGTTAGAAACCCGCTATAACTATTTACTTTATATAGCGGACGCTGAACTGACAAATTGGACACGTCGCTGTCTGGGACAGGCAGATCGGGTTCTCTTGCTGGCTAACCCTGACCACTCCCCTCACCCCGGTGAGGTAGAGCAATGGCTGGCTCAATTTGAGGTGCCTATCCGCACAGAGTTGGCTTTGTGGCATGAACCTCAAACTGAACGCCCCCAAGGAACGGCCGTTTGGCTAGACAAGCGACAGGTGCACACCCACCATCACATCCGTCAAGGGGACGGCCAGCATATGGCTCGCCTGGCCAGACGGCTGACAGGTCAGGCCATCGGCCTGGTTCTCAGTGGTGGGGCGGCCAGAGGGTATGCCCATGTCGGCGTCTTTCGCGCCCTGGACGAACTCAACATACCCATTGATTATGTTGGCTGCACCAGCATGGGGGCCGTCGTAGGCGGTTCCATTGTTAAGTTCCAAACTCATAAAGAATTAGAATCAGTTTACCAGGTTGAGGCCGATCCCAAACAGTTTTTCGACCGCACCCTACCCATTGCCTCCTTGATGGCCTCCCATAAAATCACACAATTCTTGCAGCGTTCGTTTGAGGACTTGCTCATAGAAGATCAATGGACTCCCTTTTTCTGTGTAGCCAGTAATTTAACCACAGCCGAGCCGGTTGTTTACCAACGGGGACCGCTCTGGCGAGCCATACGTGCCTCTATTTCTATTCCTGGCGTATTCACTCCGGTTATGCAAGATGGGGATGTCATTGTAGATGGCGGCGTTATCGACAACTTCCCGGCCGCAACAATGGCCGCGCTCTGTGAGAGTGAGCGCATTATTGGCGTTAATATCAGCCCTCATCAAGACAAAAAGCGGGTTTATGATTTTGATACCGGCATTTCTGGTTGGCGTATCCTGTTTAGCCGGCTGAACCCCTTCACCAAATCATTGCGAGCGCCCTCAATGGTGGGCGTTATTCTACGCACCCTTGAAATTAACAGTACGCGCCGGGCCAAAGAAGAAGAAGCGCTGGTTGATGTCATGATCTACCCTGATGTGAAAAAATTCAAAACCACAGACTACGCTCTATGGGAAGCCATTGCTCAGGCCGGCTACGAAGCGGCCATAGCTCCTTTAACCGAGTGGAAGCAAGAGCGATTGTCAGGTCTTTAGAATGACCACGACGCTCCCTCCCCACCTCGCTTTTATTCCTATAGACCGCCGCCTGGCGCTTGCCACTGGCCAAACGCTGCCTGAACAGACGGAAGGTGCTGCTTTAATGGCCGACGTTTCTGGCTTCACGACCTTAACCCAAACGCTGGTGTCTGAATTGGGATCTAAACCAGGGGCCGAGGCCGTCTTGACCTATATCAACCCTGTTTATGAACAATTGATCGCTGTTCTGCATCAGTATCGGGGCTGTGTGATAGACTTTGTGGGCGACGCGATTACCTGCTGGTTTGACAAAACGGAGGGGCTGCCCCCCGCCCCCTTGCGGGCAGTGGCTTGTGGGTTGGCGATGCAGACTGCGCTACGGCCGTTTACCAACCAGAAAACAGCAAAAGGTACCCCCTTTCAGTTAAGCGTCAAAGTAGCCATCGCGGCCGGACCCGCTCGCCGCTTTCTGGTAGGGGATCCCCAGATCAGGATCATAGATACGTTGGCCGGTGCTACCTTGACCCGCATGGCTAAGGCCGAAACCCAGGCCCAAACGGGTGAAGTGGTTGTCAGTCAAGAACTCATCTTACAATACAAAGATAGGTTGACATATGGTGAATGGCGTGGCGAAACGGCCGTCATCACGCACCTGACCAGCCCCATTCCCCCAACCCCCTGGCCCCATCTGCCCGGCAGCCAACTCCCCCTGGAACAGGTACGGCCGTGGCTGCTGCCCACCATTTACAATCAATTACAATCTCCCACAACCTACCGGGGCGATTTACGACCGGTGACCCCTGTTATGCTCCGTTTCAGTGGGCTAGATTTCGACCACGACCCTCACGCCGGGCAAAAATTAAACAGTTACGTACAATGGGTACAAGGGATCATCCACCAGTATGGGGGCACCTTGTTACAACTTACCCTGGGCGATAAGGGAGCCTATTTTTACGTCCCCTTTGGGGCACCCGTTGCTCACGAAGATGACGCACGCCGGGCCTTAACGGCCGCCCTCCAATTACAATCACCCCCAGCGACATTCAACTGGCTGCCCCCGGTCCAAATCGGCATTACTCAGGGCGCTGTCTGGACCGGAGCCTATGGTGCAAAAATCCGCTGTACCTATGGCGCTATGGGGCAAGATGTTAACCTGGCCGCCCGCTTAATGATGGCCGCCCAACCTGGTCAAACATTGGTTTCCCAACGAGTACAGCAGCAAACAGATTTCCACTACCAGCATATTGGCGACATATCATACAAAGGATTCGCGCAGCCAATTGCCACTTACACTTTATTACGAGCCAAAGCAACCTCCCAGCCTGTTTTTAACCAGCCCCTGGTTGGCCGCACTTTAGAACTAGACCAGTTACAGCAATTTGCCCACACAACCATTACCCGGCGACACGTTGGCTTTGCCCTCATTTCCGGAGAAGCCGGTGTAGGCAAATCCCACCTGGCCTACTCCCTCAACCAAAAATTGGGCGATCAAACTCGCTGGTTAGTGGGACAAAGCGATGCCATTGTACAAGATGCATTTCATCCTTTTGTTTATCTACTCAAGCATTACTTTGAGCAAAAAAATAGCGCCTCTGAACAAACCAACAAAATTAGTTTCCAGGAACGCTTGGAAGAGTTAACTGGGGCGCTAAACCGGATACCGGCCAGCCAGCAGTTGCAAGCAGAGTTGCAGCGTACACACTCCTTTCTGGGTGCGCTGCTTAATCTGCACTGGCCTGGTTCTGTCTATGAACAGATGGATGCCGAAGGCCGTTACCAAAACACAATACTGGCCATCAGCACCCTGCTGCAAGCGGAATGTAGGCGACAACCACTTGTTCTGGAATTAGAAGATGCCCATTGGTTTGATGAGGCTTCACAAGAATTGTTGACTGTACTGACCCGGCAACTGGCTGATTTGCCCTGCCTCATTCTACTGACTACCCGTTATCAGGATGATGGTAGTCGGCCCACTTTCGCCCTTTCTCCCCAAACACCAACACTCGCCTTTAATTTGCAACCGCTATCTCCACTGGCTCTGCAAGAATTAGCCCAGGCGCATCTAGGCCTGCCCATTGATGAGCGGCTGTATAATCTGCTTCTGGAAAAAAGTGGCGCCAACCCTTTTTTTGCCCAGCAAATTTTATATTATCTACAAGAAAAAGGGTTGATTGAAACAACCATAGTCAATAACGAACCAACAGCCAGCCTGACAGCCTCACTATCTGATCTTCCGCTAACGTTAGATGCTTTACTGGTAGCCCGGCTAGATCGGCTAACGCAGCAGGTCAAAACATTGGTTCAGACGGCGGCTGTGCTGGGACGTGAATTTGATCTGCGGCTGCTTTCACACATGTTACAGCGAGACGTATTTGAAGATGTGGCCGCTGCCCGGCAACAGCAAATCTGGGATATGCTGGATGAGATGCACCATATTTTCAAACATGCGCTGCTACGCGATGCTGCCTACGAAATGCAACTGGTCATTCGGCGGCGCGAACTACACCAGGTGGCTGCATCTGCTCTGGAAACAATGTACAGCACCGACCTCGCCCCCTATTATGCCGAAATTGCGCACCATTATGAAGCGGCCTACCAAATGGGGGCCGCCGCAGCCAGGACACCTGCTGTCCATTATTTGCGCCTGGCCGGTGAGCGTGCGGCTGAACGGTATGAGAATTGGACGGCCGTTCACAATTTTAGTCGTGCTTTGGCCCTGACTGACAATGTGGTCGAGCAAATAGAGTTGCTGCTGGCCCGCGAAGCCATTTACCATCTGCTGGGGGAGCGAGAAGCGCAGACGGCTGAACATGACCTGCTAGAAACATTATTGGTTATACACCAACAGCCGGTCTTACAGGCAACCCTCGCTCTGCGCCGTGCTTACTACGCCACCGCTACCGGTAATTTTGAAACGGCCGTAGCTTTTGCCGAACAGAGTGTAGAAGTGGCGCAGGCGGCCGGCGATATTCCTTTGGCCTGTGAAGCCCAGACCGCCTGGGGCAACGCTTTGCGCCAAATGGGTTATTTTAATGATGCCCGCACCCACTTTCAGGCTGCCCAAAAACTGGTAGAGACAGTGATTTCTCCTAACAAATGGCCCACCAAAGGGGAAGAGAATCAGGGAGAGGTGCGTC
>JAWOIM010000687.1:0-6817 GCA_046484685.1 Chloroflexota bacterium
GGATCAATGACGAAGCCAAAAGCGACTACTGGCGGACTCAGGTCATCAACTTTGCCCGCAACTTTATCAACCAGGGGCTCATTGGCCGGGCCGTCACCCGTGACATGGATTGGGGGATTCCCGTCCCCGTGGAAGGGTTTGAAAACAAAGTGCTGTATGTCTGGTTTGAGGCGGTCATCGGCTATCTGTCCGCTTCGATTGAGTGGGCACACAACAACGGCGATCCCGATGCCTGGCGCCGTTGGTGGCACGATGAGAGCGCCCGCACCGTCTACTTTATCGGCAAAGATAATATTCCTTTTCACACCGTCATGTGGCCGGCCCAGTTGATCGGTGCCCACGGCCTCTACGCCGACGACCCGGAAACGCTTCTCAATCTGCCCTACGACGTGCCCGCCAACGAGTTCATGAACATGGAGGGGCGCAAAATTAGCGGCTCGATGAATTGGGGTGTCTGGATGTTGGACGCGCTGGAGCGCCATGATCCTGACCCACTGCGCTATTATTTAACGGCCGTCATGCCCGAAACCCGCGACAGTGACTGGAGCTGGGAAGGCTACGTGCGGCGCAACAACAGCGAGCTGGTAAGCAACTGGGGCAATCTGGTCAATCGGGTGCTGAATATGACCAAACGTTACTTCAAGGGCGTCGTGCCCGAACCGGGTGAGCTGACTGCCGCCGACCAGGCCCTTCTGGATGCCGTTGATAAAGCCTTTGACACAGTAGGCAGCCTGTACGACGCTTGCAAGTTTCGCCATGTGACTCAGGAGATTTTGGGCCTCTCTACCCTGGTCAACCAATACCTGGAAGAGATGCAGCCCTGGTCTACGGCTAAAAGCGATATGGCCACAACCGGTCGCACCCTCTACACTGCTCTGCAAGCGATCAGCGGCCTCAAAACCCTCTGGGCGCCCATCCTGCCTTTTACCGGCCAGCAGCTTCACGAAATGTTGGGGGAAGAGGGGCAACTGTTCGGTGAGCAGCTTGTGGAGACCTACACAGAAAGTGAAAAGAGCCATCAGGGGTTGACGTATAACGGCCGTTCTGCCGTTGCAGCCTGGCAGCGCAGCCCCATTCCGGCCGGTCGCAGCCTGCCCAACCCCCAGCCCCTCTTCAAAAAGCTAGATGACAGTGTAGCCGAGGAAGAACTGGCCAGACTGGTCAACCCGGAACTACACTAACGGCTACACTGTGGCCCACATCGTGGCTGGATTAACAAATGACCTGATGCGTCGCGGATTGGGTAGGGGCGGGAGCGGCGGGCCATGATCCTGGCATTTATCAATAGGTTACTTCCCACCGCTCTCGCCCGGATACGGCCGTAGCAAAGGGACGAGAGGGCGCATTTGAGGCTGGTGGTTTTGATGGGTCAGAAACACCCACGGGGTTCCTGCAGTTTAGTTGAGACATTTGCTGTATAATAAGCCAAACAACCTGTACGGTGTTCAGACGAGACAGGTAACAACCGGTTTCTAGCTTTGCGAGGAAAAATGCCGACAGCCCTGGAATTAAAACGTGAGGAATGGCAGCCTTATATTGAGGCTGCGTCCCGGCGTATGCCAGACACAATGGTGACACCGGCCGAACAGACAGAACGTGACCAACTACTAGAGCGCGTGCGACAGGCGGCGGCAACGTTAAAGCAACGCTTTGGCGTGCAGCGGGTCATTCTATTTGGTTCGCTGGCCCATACCGGCTGGTATGTGTCTGATTCTGACGTTGATCTGGCCATAACCGGGCTGGCCGCCGCCGATTTTTGGGCGGCCTGGCGTGCCGTGGAAGAGATCATTGGTGACCGCCTGGTTGACCTTATCGAACTGGAAACGGTTAGTGAAGGCTTACGTCAGGCAATTGATCGTCATGGAGTTGAATTGTGAACTTCGTTTTCGTCACCTGGTTCGTAACATTTACACCTTTAACCTCGTGCCAGAAAAGATGGAGAATTTAGTTCATAGCTTACCAGCTTTGTGGGGTCAACTACGTGCTGAATTGTTGGCGATCGCTGACTATTTGGAAGCGCTTGCTGATGCCATGTGAAGCGTTGGTTGGTCAGGGGCGAGACGGCGCGGAACAACGGTTATACGTTTTGGCCAGCACCCACCCGCGCCGTCCCGCCCGTACAGCAGCTTGCGCGGAGGCAGATCGCATCATAAATTGGGTAGGGGCGGGAGCGGCGGGCCATGATCCTGGCATTCACCAATAGGTTGCTTCCCGCCGCTCTCGCCCGCATACGGCCGTTGCAAAGGGCGATACAAGGGGGCGAGACGGCGCGGTACAGCGGTTATGCTTTTCGGTCCGTCCCCACCCACGCCGGTCTGTGCCGGATCGGCGACAGATGCCCGCCTTTCTCAAGGCTAAACCGGCCTCCAGCCAGATCAATTGGATCATAGACATGCAAGAACTCAAATTTAGGCAACTGGTCGTAGGCCGATGCCTGCCCAACCTCTGGGTTTAAGCTCAGGGTAGCAGGCGCACGGTTTAGCCGCACATAAAAAATCAGTACTGCTGCTAACAGTCTAACCAATGCCACTACCGACAACCACAGCTATTTTTGTGTCATACCACTCATCCTAGATCAACTGTGGGGGTAGTGGGTTGGGTGCAGCTTGTGAGCAGGATGAGAAGGGAAACGGCCGTTAGGCCCACCAGCAGCACGATTCGTTGTTTCATCATCAGCTCCCTTACGGCACAAACAATAGTTAACCGAGACCCAATGCGCGGCGGGCTTCATCTAAACTAAAGGTCGGTGTATCCCCCTCTTCCTTTTTCGCCTGCCGCAGCGCCTTCAAATCGTAATAATCCTGCAACTCTTCTTGCAGGGCTTCAAATTCGCTATAGGGTAAGATGACAAACTGTTTTTTGCCCTCTTGCTCAAGGACAGTTGGCGTAAGAGTTAACATAATTATTCCTCACAACCGATAGACATCTTTACGATGACGGATACGATAAATGACAACCTCATTGCCCTCAATTTCAAACAAAACGCGATAGTCGCCTACACGCAGCCTGTATTCAGGGTAGAAATCTGTCAGATGTTTTACATCACCGGCAAGATTATCTAGCAGCGCCTCGATTTGTTCAAAGATACGGGCCAGTTCATATAGTAGGCATTATACCAGAGCGGGGCAACGGCGTAAACGGGTATAAGTTAGGGCAAAATTTGGCTTCTGGCAAAGTTATCTCTAGCCAAGTATACTTTGACCCATGAGCGACGACAAAAAAATAATCTATTCCATGATCGAGGTAGGCAAAGTCTACCCACCCAACCAATGGGTTCTCAAAGATATTTCCCTCTCCTACTTTTACGGGGCTAAAATCGGCGTCCTGGGCCTCAACGGGTCCGGTAAAAGTACCCTGCTGCGTATTATGGCCGGGGTAGATGAGGAGTACGTGGGTGAAACCATTCTGGTGCCCGGCTATACCGTCGGCTTTTTGCAACAAGAACCCTATCTCGACGACAGCAAAACGGTGCGCGAGATCGTAGAAGAAGGCGCGGCTGAAGCGGTCGAGGCCCTGCAGCAGTTTGAAGAATTGAACCTGAAGTTTGCCGAACCGATGAGCGATGATGAAATGAATAGCCTCATCGACAAACAGGGCAAGCTGCAAGACAAAATTGACCGCCTCAACGCCTGGGACATTGACAGCCGCCTGGACCTGGCCATGGACGCCCTGCGCTGCCCGCCCGGCGACACCCCTGTCGCCGTTCTATCAGGTGGTGAACGGCGGCGCGTGGCCCTCTGCCGCCTGCTGCTGCAAAAGCCCGACATCCTACTGCTCGACGAGCCAACCAACCACCTTGATGCCGAGTCGGTGGCCTGGCTGGAACGCCATCTGCAAGAGTACGAAGGCACCATTATTGCCGTCACCCACGACCGCTACTTTTTGGACAACGTGGCCGGCTGGATTCTGGAACTGGACCGGGGGCAGGGCATTCCCTGGAAAGGCAACTACTCAAGCTGGCTGGAACAAAAGCAGGCCCGCCTGGCCCGCGAAGAAAAAACGGAGTCAGCCCGTCAAAAGACGCTGGAGCGAGAGTTGGAATGGATTCGTATGTCGCCCAAAGCCAAGCAGACTAAAGCCAAAGCCCGCATCAATGCCTACAACCAGCTTCTGGAGCAAAAAACGGAAAAACTGCAAAAGGATCTGGAGATTTTCATTCCGCCGGGGCCGCGCCTGGGGGATATTGTGATCGAGGCCAACGGCGTCAGCAAAGGCTATGAAAACTTGCTGCTCTACGAAGAGTTGAGTTTTGAAATTCCGCCGGGGGCCATTGTGGGCATCATTGGACCAAATGGGGCCGGTAAAACCACCCTGTTCCGCATGATTGTGGGCCAGGAAGAACCGGACAGCGGCTCTTTCAAAGTGGGTGAAACGGTTCAACTGGGTTACGTGGACCAGAGCCGGGATACGCTCAACCCGGACAATACCGTCTGGCAGGAAATTTCGGACGGGGCCGATACGCTCCAGTTGGGCAGCCGGCAGATCAATTCCCGCGCCTATGTCTCTCGCTTTAATTTTGCCGGCGGCGACCAGCAAAAAAAGGTGGGCGACCTTTCCGGCGGGGAGCGTAACCGGGTTCACCTGGCCAAAGTACTGAAGTCGGGCGGCAATCTGCTGCTGCTGGACGAGCCGACCAATGATCTGGACGTGAACACGCTGCGGGCTTTGTAAGAAGGGCTGGAGAATTTTGGCGGATCGGCCGTTATCATTTCCCATGATCGCTGGTTCCTGGATCGACTGGTGACCCATATACTGGCCTTTGAAGGGGATTCCCAGGCGGTGTGGCACATCGGCAACTACAGCAGCTATGAAGAGGCCAAACGGGAGCGCCTCGGCCCTGCTGCCGACCGGCCGCACCGGATTACCTACCGCAAGCTGACTCGTGATTAAAAAGCAGGAAATGGCAACCACGGATTTTACGGATCGGACGGATAAACACGGATTTATCCGTAGAAATCCGTGCCATCCGTCCGATCCGTGGTTAAAGGGTTTAACTCTTGAAAGAAGTTCTCAGCGATATTGACCGGTGGCGGGCAGAGGGTAATACGCCCATTGCCCTGGCCACCGTCATTGAAACGTGGGGATCGGCACCGCGCAAGGTGGGGGCCAAAATGGCCGTGCGCCTGGACGGAGCCATGGTTGGATCTGTCAGCGGGGGATGTGTGGAAGGAGCCGTGGTGGAAGCGGCCACTGAGACGCTGGCCGACGGCCGGCCGCAACTGCTTGAGTTTGGCGTGGCCGACGAGACGGCCTGGGAGGTGGGGCTGGCCTGTGGCGGTCATATCAAAGTATGGGTAGAACCGCTGGACACGGCCGTTTATCCCTTCATCCGGCAGCTTATCAGCAGCGAACAGGCCGGGGCCTGTGTCACCATTCTTGATGGTCCGGACGAGTTGGTAGGGCGCAAAATGGCTTTTGACGCAGACGGCCGTTCCCTGGGCCATTTGGGTGTTAAAGAGCTGGAAGATGCGGCCCGTGCTGCCGGGCAACAAAGCAACCAGTCTCGGCGAGTAGAGTTGACAGTTGATAGTGGACAGTTGATAGTTGACAGTGGACAGTTGACAGGTGATAGGGTGGAAGCTTTTGTGGATGTCTACCGGCCGGCACCGACGCTGGTGATGGTCGGCGGCGTCCATATCGCCGTGGCTCTGACCCGTATTGCCCAGACGCTGGGCTATCGCACCATTGTGGTTGACCCGCGCCGTGCCTTTGGCAGCCAGGACCGCTTTCCCCACGTGGACCAACTCATACAGGCCTGGCCGCAGAAGGCGTTTGCCGAGATTAAGCTGACGGGGGATACGGCCGTGGCCCTCCTCACCCACGACCCCAAAATCGACGATCCTGCCCTGCATATTGTCCTCAAAAGCAGCGCCTTTTACGTGGGTGCGCTGGGCAGCAACAAAACCCACGCCAAACGGAAACAACGCCTCAGTGATCACGGCTTTGATACGGCCGTCATCGACCGCATTTACGGCCCTATCGGCCTGGACATCGGGGCCGACAACCCCGAAGAGATTGCCCTGGCGGTCATGGCACAAATTGTGAAGGCGTATCGTGAAACGTGAGGCGTGAAACGTGATTATGTGATGTTTCAAGACCTGATCAGCAGCTTTCATTCGTTCTTTTTTCCAATTCGCTGTTGTCACTTGAGTCATTAGCCGGCGTGACGATAAAAGTCTACCTGGCAGGGGGGCAGCGGTGTATTGTCGGTAATCAAATCGGCCGCTTTTTCGGCAATCATCATGACTGGTGCGTAAATGTTGCCGTTGGTAATAGCGGGCATCACCGAAGCATCGACCACACGCAGCCTTTCCAGCCCGTGTACCTTCATGCTGTCCGGCTCGACCACAGCCAGCTCATCCAACCCCATTTTGCAGGTACAGGATGGGTGTAAGGCTGTCTCCCCATCACGGGCTACCCAATCCAGGATTTCTGCGTCCGTTTGCACCGTTGGGCCGGGTGACAACTCCCCTCCATTAAAGGGATCAAAAGCCGGCTGGTTCATAATATGCCGGCCGCAGCGAATTGCTTCTACCCATTCGCGCCGGTCCTGGTCGGTCGAGAGGTAATTAAAGCGCAGGCTGGGATGCGCTGTGGGATCGCGGGATTTGATTTTTACCGAACCAATGGCGTCCGAATACATGGTGCCCACATGAATTTGATAGCCGTGCCCCTGGTTGGGCGACGTGCCATCGTAACGAATGGCCAGCGGCAAAAAATGAAACATGATATTGGGATAGGCCACTTCCTCGTTACTACGAATAAAGCCGCCTGCTTCAAAATGGTTGGTTGCGGCCGGTCCCCGGCGGAACAAGAG
>JAWOIM010000780.1:0-7455 GCA_046484685.1 Chloroflexota bacterium
CGCTGGGCCGACACACTGCTCTTTATAGAAGAGTATGCCTGGGTTCCCAGTATTGGCATCAATTATATTATGGGCGTCGATGGCTTAAGTGCGACACTGGTATTATTGACTGCGATTGTAGGGCTGGGGGGTGTTCTCATCTCCTGGAGTATCAGCGACCGGCCGCGTGAGTTTTATGCCTTTTTTATGCTGCTGGTTGCCGGTGTGCAAGGCGTGTTTGTGTCGGTAGACGGCTTTTTGCTCTTCTTTTTCTATGAGCTGGCCGTGCTGCCCATGTATGTCATGATTGTCATTTGGGGGTGGAAAGAGAGGCGCGAATATGCGGCGATGAAGCTGACCCTTTATCTGTTGATCGGCAGCTTTGTCTCCTTTATCGCCTTTTTGGTACTCTATTTTCAACTGCCGGCACAGGGGTTAGAGTCTACCTTTGACCTGCGCATCTGGTCGGAAGCCCAATTTCCGCTGGATGTCCAGATAATATGGTTTATGCCGCTCTTTCTCGGGTTTGCCGTGCTGGCCGGTATCTGGCCGCTGCATAACTGGTCACCGGATGGTCACGTGGCAGCCCCCACGGCCGTTTCCATGATTCATGCCGGGGTGCTGATGAAGCTGGGGGCTTATGCCTCCATGCGCGTCGGTATTCAGATTTTGCCCGAAGGCACCGTCTACTGGATGCCCTTTATCATTTTGTTAACGCTGGTCAACGTGTTATATGGTTCACTTATCGCCATGCGCCAGCGGGATATGAAGTATCTGATTGGCTATTCCAGCGTCAGCCATATGGGGCTGGTTGGGATGGGGTTTGCGGCCATGAATGTGGAGGGGCTGACCGGGGCCGGTATCCAGATGGTCAGTCACGGCATTATGACGGCCCTCTTTTTTGCCGTGGTGGGCATGATCTATGATCGGGCCCATACGCGCAGTATGGATGAACTGAGCGGTATGGCCAGGGTGCTGCCCTGGACGGTGGTCGCTTTTGTGATTGGCGGGTTGGTTTCTATGGGCATGCCGGGTTTGTCCGGCTTTATTGCCGAGTTCCCTATCTTCCTGGGGGTGTGGGCCGGCGGTACGATGAACCTGCAAGGCACCTTCCTGGGGCTAAACCCGGCTACTTTCTATCCGATTATCGCCCTGCTGTCTGTATTGGCCATTATCATTACGGCCGCTTATATTTTGCGGGCGACCAATACCGTCTTTTTTGGCGACTATGATGCTGAAAAATGGCACGATATGAAACCGCTGCTGGCTATTGACAAATTTACGCTGCTATTTTTCTGTGCCATTCTGGTCTTGATTGGCATATTCCCCAGCGTTATTGAGCCAATTGTCCGGGCCGGTATCTTGCCTGTGGTTGAACGCTTAAACGAAGCACAGGTGGCCGGCAATTTCCTGGTGGATGTGGAAACGGCCGCTTTTAATCTACGCAACTGGTTGGGAGGTACTTAAGTGAGTACACCGATAACAACGTCCTGGGTATTAGCCCTGGCCCCAGAAATCTCCTTAATTGTCCTGCTGGTTCTGGTCCTTATCTACGACCGGGTGTGGCAGAGCGAACAGCGCCGGGTGGGGCTGCTAACCGCCTGGGGGGGGCTGGCTACCCTGGCTATCACCCTGGGTCTCTGGTTCTTTTTCAACGAACCGAATGCCCAATGGTCGCTTTCTGAAAGCGTCATGTGGGGCGGCATGATTCGCCATGATTTGGCGACGCTTGTCTTCCGCGTTATTTTTCTGGTCGTTTTAATCTTGGTCAGCCTTATCTCTGTGGATGTCAGGCGGCTGCAAAAAGGGGAATTTTACGCCCTGCTGATTATGGCCACTATTGGCTTTAACCTGATGGCCGCTTCGGTAGACCTTATTATGCTTTACGTGGCCCTGGAAACGGCCAGCGTTTCCTCTTATGTTCTGGCCGGTTTTATGTCCAACAACAAACGTTCTTCCGAAGCGGGCATGAAATATTTTGTCTACGGCGCTTTTGCCACCAGTATTATGCTCTACGGCATGAGTTTACTCTACGGCCTGACCGGCCAGACCAACCTGTATATCATTGGTGATATGCTGCGTCAGGTTCCCTTTCAGGTGAGTGTTGACTCTGGTCTGGCAGTTACCTTTCAGGCCAATCCCGAATTTCACGTTATCTTGCTGGCGGCCGTTATGATTGTAGTCGGCTTTGGCTTCAAGATTTCTATTGTGCCCTTCCACTTCTGGGCACCCGATGTGTACGAAGGTGCCCCCACTTCGGTAACGGCTTTTATCTCTACCGCGTCTAAAGCGGCCGGGTTTGCCGTCGTTTTGCGCGTCTTTTTGACCGGTTCGCTGGGCCAGGTCTCTTTTGCCAACAGTTGGTGGTCACTGCTGGTGGTAATGGCCATTGTGACCATGGTTTTGGGTAATTTTGCCGCCATTTACCAGACCAGCATTAAGCGGCTGTTGGCTTATTCCAGTATTGCCCAGGCCGGCTACGTCCTCATTGGCCTGATAGTCCTGACGCCCGAAGGGGCCGCGGCGTCCATGTTTTACCTGTTGATGTATGTCTTCACCAACATTGCCGCCTTTGGGGTTATTATTTTGGTGAGCAACGTGACCCATTCAGACCGCTTGAGCGACCTGAATGGCCTCAGCCGGCGCTCGCCCAACCTGGCGCTGGTGATGCTGTTTGCCCTGCTGTCACTGGGCGGTATTCCGCCGGCAGCCGGCTTTGTGGGCAAATTTCTTATATTCAAAGCGGCCGTTGATGTCGGGTTGTGGTGGCTGGCCATGATTGGCATTTTGAATGCTTTTGTGGCCCTTTACTATTACCTGAACGTTGTCAAATATATGTATCTCTATCCGTCCGCTGAAGAAACAGAGGTGATCCCCGTTTCGCGGGCAGCCGCAGTGGGGTTGGGTATTTCGACACTTATTATTATCCTGTTGGGTACTGTATATGCCGGCCCGGCCTATGAATGGACGCTGGCCGCGGCGGCCTCTTTCTTTCCCGGCTAGAGTAATTACGTGACAGAGCGGATCTTTGTGATATAATGCACAAAGTTTGCTCTTTTCAAGATGAGGAATACACGTTGTCTCGGAAAAACCAGGCAAACCAGTCAGCCATTATCGCCGGTATTATCGGCCAGATCGGCTGCCTGACCGTTATCATAATAACCCTAGCCCTGATTACAGGTCTTTACCTTGATAGATTTTTAGATACAGGCCGCCTGTTTACGCTGCTGTTTGTGGTCGGGAGTGTGCCCGTCACCCTGTATGTCACAGTGCGCGTCAGCTTAACGGCCGTTACGAAGTTACAACAACCTAAATCAACCGGTAACACGGAGGAAAATCACACAACATGAACATATTCAAAAAGAAAAGGTTTTACGTCGTTATTTTACTTATCTTGTTGATTATGCTCACCGCCGGCTGGCTCTTTCCCCAGCCGGTACAGCCATTTATTCAACTGGCGGGTGAGAAATACCCCTATTCTACCTTTCCCTTTGGGGGCTTGACCAATACCTTTATGGCCTCGCTGGTAGCCTACGGGCTGCTAATTGCTCTGGCACTGGGCCTGGGGGCCAGATCGCGCACCGCCGATGAAATTCCCAATGGCTTTTATAACTTCATTGAGATGTTAATTGAAGTCACCTACAATTTTGCCGAACGCATTGCCCATGAAAAAACGCGGGACTTTTATCCCTATTTCATGACCATTTTGCTTTTTCTCTTGTTGGCCAACTGGATGGCATTGGTGCCGGGCATGGACAGTATCGGTATTTGGGAGCATAAGCCCCACTTTTTTGCCGAACGAGACGCGGCCGCTTTGGGGCTGGAAAGAGGCACACCGGAATATGACGCCTTTGTGCATGAATTAGAGGATACGTACGAAGCGCTCAATGTGGGTGATCTGCGTTCTGGCCCCTTCTTAATCAGTGCCGACCAGTATGCGGATGAAAACGCTGCCCTGGTGCAAAACAGCAAAGGGCAAAATGTCGGCTTGAATCCCAATGCCGCTGACTGGACCATTGTGCCCTTCTTGCGGCCGGCGGCCACCGATATCAACCTGAACCTGGCTCTGGCTATTTTTGCCATGGTGATGGTTCAATTTTATGGCTTCAAATATCTGGGGGCAAGCTATTTGCACAAGTTTTTCAACTTCCAGATATACTGGGTCGATACCTTTGCCCAGAATCCGCTGCAAGGGTTAATCAAAGGTTTGATCAACCCCATTGTGGGTATTATTGAACTGGTCTCGGAGTTCGCCAAGATTATCTCCTTTACCTTCCGTCTTTTGGGCGCTATCTTCGGTGGTATGGTCTTGCTTTTCGTCATGTCCGCCATTGCCCCCGTCGCCAACGTGGCCTTCTTTGGCCTGGAACTGTTTGTGGGTGGTATTCAGGCGTTGGTATTTGGTTTGTTGACGCTCATCTTCATGAATTCGGCTACCCACAGCCATGTAGAAGGGGATGACCATCATTAAACGTGATGCGTGAAGCGTTATGCGTGATGCGTGTAGATAGTCACGCTTCACATACATTTTACTACTAAACAATCGTTGTTTACTTTTAGCAAAAATATCTTTTTTGGAGGATTAGACAAAATGGAATTAAGTGTAGAAGCTGCTGCTGCTCTAGCTGTTGGGATGAAAGCCATTGGTGCCGGTCTGGCTATGGTCGGGGCTATTGGTGCCGGTGCTGGTGTTGGTATTCTGGTGGGTCAGGCTGTACAAGGTATTGCCCGTAACCCGGATGCCAGTGGCGATATTCAGACAAATATGATTCTGGGTATTGCCTTTGCCGAAGCCATCGCTATTTACGCGCTGGTTGTCTCTCTGATTATTTTGTTTGTATTCTAAACTACCCGGTAACCAATCATCGGTATTCGGTAACCGGTAGCATTTCATCATTTACTGAACACCGAATACGGAATACGGATTACGGAATACGAAATACGGATTACTGAACGAGGAGAGAATGTAATATGGAAGCACTAGGTATCAATCCTGGTTATTTGTTAATGCAACTTTTGGGCATTAGCGTCTTGGTTATCCTTTTGGGACACTTTTTGTACCAGCCCATCCTGGATGTGTTGGAAGAACGCAAACGGCGTATTGCCAAAGGGTTGGAAGACGCCCGGCAGGCTTCGATTGCCCGCGATAATGCAGACGCAGAAGCCAAGAAAATATTAGAAGCTGCCCGCTCTGAAGCGGCCAAAATGCGGCAAGATGCCATGGCCCAGGCGGAAGAAACGCGTAAGGGTATTCTGGCCCAGGCCGAAACGGAAGCCAAAGCGGTGGCGGCCCATGCCCGTACCGACGCCGAGGAAGAGCGGAACCGCATCTTGTCTGAGCTGCGGGGTCAGGTGGCGGCTATTGCCGTGGCCGCGGCCAACAAGCTGGTCGGTGAGACGATTGACGAGAAGCGTCAGCATGAGTTGATTACCGACTTCTTTGCCAAAGTCCCGCAGCAAGTGGGCCAGTTGAGCGGTGGCAAAGCAGTTGTCACCAGCGCCCTGCCGTTAGATGATAACGAGAAAAAGCAGTTGGAGCAGGCGCTTAGCGTGGAGAACGTCGAGTACCGTGTTGATCCCAAGATTTTGGGTGGGCTGATTGTGCGCGTCGGCGACCAGGTGGTCGATGACAGCGTGGCCGGCCGCATGAGCGCTCTGAGCGAATCGCTGCGTTAACCTGACGTACCTATACAGACCTGACAGGTTTCTACCAGACTGTGGCCTTGCCCAGCGCCTCGTTAAAACCCTGTCAGGTCTTGAGCATCTGAAATCATTAGTAGCCGCGGTTTCCTAACCGCGCTCCAGAGACGCGGTAGGAATACCGCGACTACAGTCAGACTAAGGCCGCTCTCGTTAAAACGGAGCTGAGAAGAGAAGAAAATCACAAAAAGCCCAGGCCAGCGGTCTGGGCTTTTTGCATTCCTTTTCCGTGCTGTTGAAGTGAGTCTAGTCGTTACCTGTAATCCCTAAGAGAGAAAGATTGTGGCGAGACATGAATAAAAAACTAAAAATGATCCTCATTTGCATTGTGTTGTTGGCCATCTGCGTTGCCTTTACATTTGGACAACCAAGCATGTTGCGCTATGGTAACAGGGCTGGTTGTTATGGCTTTCATAATGTAGCCGTTGGCCCAAGTCCTCACTTTGCAAGTTGGCACAGAATTAGTACGGATCCCGTATTAATTCTAGACAACAGATACCAATTTAGATTTCCTGCTCAACATTGGCTGCAATTACAGATATTAGATCCAGTCACGGGAGAAATTGTACGAGACCTTGAATTTCCGATTCGAAGCAATATCAATACATTTGCTTTGGCTGATGGTGAAGACGTGATAGCTATTGCCAGAGGTCATTGGATAGATGAATCGGGAGAACTTCTCCTCTTCGATTTAGAAACAGATAATCCACCGAAGAACTTGACTGCCATTGAAAGGACAGGATTTGTAATGTGGCATCCAAATGAAAAAGTGTTGGCAACGATTTATTATCCTAAAGGGTATGATCAAGGATCAAATATCGTTGCTTTGTATGATGTTAACGATACGAATCCTGTGCAAACAGATACTTTTAGGCTGAAGCGAGTTGCCATTAACCGCTTTTTAGGTTGGTCAAACAATGCAGACGTTATTGCTGTGTCGCAGCTTGATAGCGTAGGCGAGATACCCTACTTTATTTTTCTTGAAAAGGGACAGATAGAAAAGTCCCTATACCATGAATCTCATCACCACTGTGTTACCAACGGACAATGGTCCCCCCAAGAGCCGATTCTTGCTTTTTCAGGTACGAATACAGAAACTGAAGGATGGGATATTTTTCTGGAAGCAGTGGCTTCTCCCGATAGGGCTGATAGGTCTTTGATCAACTTAACCAACACATCAGGAGAAGATGAACTTCACCCCATCTGGTCACCCGATGGGAATCGTGTGGCCTACGTGAAGGTGTATCTAGATGCAGCAGACAACCGGCGGCAAGAATTGTTTGTTATAGATCTCAATGATGCTACGTACACTCCGATACAATTAACCGATACGCTTGACGGCCCGGCAGACAAGCCTGTATGGCTATCAGACGATGAAATAGCTTACTTGAGTTGGTCGCTGACAGAACACACCTGGTCCTTGAAAAACGTTTCATTGGTTGAGCGTGAGTCAAGAAAGATAATGGATATACCACAAGTGTGGTATAAAGAACCTTAAAATACGGGCTGGAGCGACGCCGGCCTGGAAGCAGAGGTGATTTCCAGCTACACCATTACAGGTAAAACGTATGCACTGGGCGGCCAAACAATAGCCACCCGTATCAGCGGCAACCAGGAAGGGGACAACGGCCTGTTCTACATCCACAGCGACCACTTAGGTTCCACCAGCGTCATGAGCTACGGGCAGGGGCACGGCAGCGACAGCGGCAACAAAGTACCCGACAGCACCGCCCGCTACCTGCCCTTTGGCGACTGGCGCGTTGAGCCGGCCCATGA
>JAWOIM010000056.1:0-9150 GCA_046484685.1 Chloroflexota bacterium
TGCCCGCTTTGGCCGACACATTGCTGCCAGCCCGACCAAATGATGTTCTGGAACTAGACGAAGCCTGGTCATTTGTGGCCAATAAACAGGAGAAGCGATGGCTGTGGACAGCGCTTTGTCGCCGTACCCGTCAGATTGTAGCTTTTGTCATCGGTGACCATAGTGAAGACACTTGCCGCCGGCTATGGCAACGTATTCCGGCAGCATATCGCCATTGCACAACGTTCAGTGATTTTTGGAAAGCGTATCAACTTTAGTTTTCCCTAACCCAAATGCAATTTGGGGATGAAAAAACAGGCGTTTTGAGAGAAGATTAGTCTATGAACAAAAATCAAAATCTCAAAACACCTGCAACAATCAATTATCAAGTACAACAAGCAATTGAGCAAATGGTCTCAATATTACCAAAAGGAACGGACCTGGGACTATGTGATGTGATAAGCGCGATGTATAGTGGCTATTTTATCGAATCAGGCGGGGGCATCATGCCAGCAGTGGAGCAATACCTTAACCAATATCTATCTGACGACGAGAAAGAACGGGCAGCACGCAGTCGCCGAGCGGCTAAAGCGGTCACCTATGGCCAGTACAATCTCAATGAACTGATCGAACAGCTCAACCAAATCGTCAAAGGTAGCAATCATTGGGAGCCGACAAGGGTACAAGGGTATCGTCTCAAGCCAGTCGATATGACTTCATACAAAAGGTCAAGGGTAGAAGCGGTAAAAAGCAAAACCTATGATTCGGATGCCCGACGAGCGATGCCAGCCGTGCCGTTTGGACTGATGGGGACAACCGGCAAAGTGGCCGAGCAACGGGTGGCGATTCTAGAGATGCTCATCTGTGGCGACATTAGCCAAAACCAGCCATCACAAGAGATGGAAAAAGTCTACAAAAAGGTGGCCTCTTTGCTGACCCCAGAGGATATTGCGATTTTTGATGCCGGATTTTCCTTGATTGAGGCGGTGATTCACGGAATTGACCAGTGTGTGGTTCGCTTAGCCAAAAACTGCACCTTTGGTCGAAAACCGGGAGAGATCCCCCCGAGAACAGCGAGCAAAGGGCCAGCCCCCGGCCGACATCAAGCTGAGATTGTACGCCCCTTAGCTCGTCAACATGGACAACAGACCCTGCCCAAGACGGAAGCGGATGAAAGCATTACGTTTATCAATCAAGCAGGGCAAGAGATTCATATTGAGGTTTGGCAGCCTATCTATTTTCTGGAAAGGCATTTAGATCGGCTTGGCCAGACCCCACAGGCTCAACGACTGAAGAAAAAACTGAGAAAAGTCCCACTCAAAGTGGTCGCCATCCATCATCCTGACTATGAGGAGCCGCTGGTTTTGGGAACGCCGCTGATACAGTTACAGCCTCAATCCATGTGTGCTATCTATCCTGAACGTTGGCCGATTGAAGGGATTCCTCAAACGGGCAAGTATTTGCTCTCTGGTGGTGGTGGTCGCCATTATGTTCATCATCCCCAGGCGCTCACACGTCTACCCGCATTGACCATGATATTCGGGTCATTGTTCAAATACTTAGCCGCTATTTCTCCCCCCATGCGCTCTGGCTTTTGGGATCGTGCCGTTAAACCGACCTATGGGCGTTTGTTAAGGTATTTAAAAAAAGTTGGTTTGCGTCTTTCCGATCAACTTTTTAAGAAGGCTTCGGTCACGGCCCATTTGCCTGTCGGATACGAAGCAATCAGGCTTTCGAAGAGCCTGCCCTCACGAAAGTGGGGGCATGAAATCCTGCTTTTCTGGCCTGATATTGACCAAATTTACGGAAAACCAAAGATATAACATCTGTTATGATATACTTTCCTGACTAATGATGAAAACAGTGCTAACATCCATATTCGTCGGGCGTCGTGAGGAGGTAAATAAACTCGCTGCCATCCTGGACGCTGTCCAGGATGGCAGCGGGCACTGTGTTCTCGTTAGTGGCGAAGCGGGCATTGGTAAGAGCCGCCTGCTGGCTGAAATTCAGGTCCGAGCGGAGCATATGGATTTTGAAGCGCTGGCTGGGCGCTGCTTTGAGCAAGACCGCTCCTTTCCCTATGCACCTTTAGTCGATATGCTTCGCCCTTTTTTCGGCCAAAGCCTGACCACTGACCAGCTTGAAGTAATCGGGCCGATTGCGCCAGCATTGATCAAACTGCTGCCGGAATTGACGATCCATTTCTCCGAGCCGCCATTTGCGCCTCTAGTTGATCCTGAGATTCAAGAGCGACAATTGTTCGAGGCGCTTACCCGCTTCTTCTGGCGTCAAGCCGAAAGTGGCCCCCTTTTGCTCATTGTGGAGGACCTGCACTGGAGCGATCGGGCCAGCCTGGAGTTCTTACTTCATCTGGTGCGGCGCATCGCCGGTAAGCCTATTCTTCTCCTGTTAACCTCGCGCGGCGTCCGGGATCAGGCCGGGCTGGCCGCGCTGCTGGCCGGGCTAGATCGAGAGCCGATTGCCCAGGAGATCAGCCTCGGACCGCTAAGCCACGCTGAAACTGCCCAGTTGCTCAAAGGACTTCTCGATCAAGCTCAAGAACCATCTGTAGAATTCGTGGAAGCTATCTACAATCTGACCGAAGGCAACCCCTTTTTTACTGAAGAACTCTGTGCCTCCCTGATCAGTAGCGGGGATATTTACTTCGCCGGTAATCAGTGGCGGCGCAAACCCCTGTCACAGATCGACATCCCTGACAGCATCCAGCGGGCGATTCAGAATCGTCTGGACCAGATTAGCCGGCCGGCCAATCAGCTCATTGATCTGGCGGCCGTCAGTGGGCGCAGCTTTGATTTTGCGGTGATACAAGAATTAACGAACCACAGCGACAGGGTGCTGTTGGACCTGATCAAGGAGTTGGTGGCAGCCAGGTTGGTAGTTGAAGAAAGCGCCGATCGTTTTACCTTCCGTCATGCCCTGACCCGCGAGGCGCTGTACGGCCGTCTCCTAACGCGGGAACGGCAAACAGTACACAGGCAGTTACTCCTGGCCATCGAAAAAAATCATGCGGATTCCCTCGAATCTCACCTGGAAGCGCTAGCTTACCATGCTTTTGAGGCGGCGCTGTGGCCAAAGACCATAGCGTACGCGCAGCGGGCTGGCGAAAAGGCGCTGGCGCTCCATGCGCCACACGCGGCGGTGGAGCAGTTTACTCGGGCGCTCAAGGCGGTGGAACGGCTGCCTCAAGTGCCCGGCCAGGCACTTTACCGGCTGCGTGGCCGCGCGTATGACACGCTGGGCCAGTTCGCAGAGGCCAGGGCCGATTTCGAGGCAGCGCTGCAAGCGGCCGAAGCAGCCGGCGACCAGCAGGCGATATGGCAAACATTGCTGGACCTGGCGCTGCTGTGGGCTGCGCGGGATTATGCCCGCACGGGCGACTACTGCCGGCAGGCGCTGGAACTGGCGCGCACAATGGAAGATGGGGCAGCTATCGGCCACAGTCTGAACCGGCTGGGTAACTGGTTGATGAATAGCGGACGGCCGTTCGAAGCCTTAGATCACCATCGGGAGGCGCTGCTCCTCTTTGAGGAACTGAATGATCGGGTAGGCATTGCCGCCACGCTTGACCTGTTGGCCATGACCAGCAACCAGAGCGGTGACGCCGGCGGAACCATGACTTATTACAAGCGAGCCATCCCCATCCTGCGCGAGCTGCAAGATTGGCAAACCCTGTCTTCCAGTTTAGCTAATTTAGCCCTGTATTCGCTAAGTCAGGAACAGGCCGAGGAGGCGGCGAAACTGGCGCGGGATATTGGCTGGCAGCCGGGGGAGGCGTACGCCTTAAACTGCCTGGCGACTGTGCTGTTTAACCGCAGTTGCTATGGCGAGAGCCTGGCGATTCGAAGCCAAAGCCTGGCGCTGGCCGAGGCCATTGAGCATCCACAGTGGACGGCCAGCAACCACGTCTTCTCCGGTTATTCTTACAAAGAATTGCTGGCCCTGGACAGGGCCGAGGATCACCTGGTAAAAGGTTTGGCTCTGGCCAAACAAGTCGGCTCCTCGTTTTTTGCCTGGATGGGTGGTGGAGTGCTGGCTTCGGTCTATATTTTGCAAAATCGACAAGAAGAAGCGGAGGCGCTGCTGGCCGATCTACCTCTGGAATGGATGCCTGCCCTACTGAGCGTCCGGCTGGCCCGGATCGAGTTGGCCTATGCCCAACAGGATGCAAACCAGATACTTCAACTGGTGGATGAGATTCAGCGGACCCCTATCTTCACGGATACCGCCTTTGGCATGCTCCCCTTCTTTCAAGGTCCGGCGCGGAAGCTGCAGGCACAGGCGCTACGATGGCTTGATCGGATCGATGAAGCGGAGCAGACGCTGCTGCAAACGATTAAGCAGTTCACAAAACATGACCTTACTCATGGGATGTGGCAGATTTACATTGCCCTGGGCGAGATTTATCTGAGCAGTTCACGCCAGGAGCAGGCCAGGGAAATGTTTACGCTGGCGCGGGAGCAAATTGACAGGCTGGCGGCGACCATTGATGAAGAAGCGCTGCGCGACAATTTCGAGCGCCGGGCAGCGGCACTGATCCCAGAGATACAGCCATTGACGCCACGACAGGCGGCCAAACAGGAATACGGCGGGCTGACGCGGCGTGAGCGCCAGGTAGCGGCCGTTATCGCCCAGGGCCTGACCAATCAAGAGATTGCCGACAAACTAGTGGTGAGCATCAAGACGGTCGAGGCCCACGTCACGCGCATTCTCTCCAAGCTGGGTTTCTCGTCGCGGGCCCAGATCGCGGCCTGGGCGGTGGACAAGGGCCTGGCAAAGGCACCACAGGATCTGGACACGCTGGACACGGAGGGCTAGAGGCCAATTGAAGCGAGTGGTCACCTAAGCCCCCCTGCAACTGACCTACACCCCACGCCGATCCCATTCGGGCAAATTATAGGGTTGCACAGAACCACATTGTAGGGTTTCCCCGGACGACGCCCCTCTCCTTTACGAATATCATATGAACCGTGATGGTTCGATGCTTATTCAACAAAGGAGAGTATGATGAAAGCAGATCCAAAGACCGAAGCGGCCGTGTTGGCGGTCATGGACAAATTCACCGAGAGTTACCGAAATCGAGATGTTGATGGTTTGATGGCCCTCGTCGCCCCCGACGATGATACCTTCCTGTTTGGCACGGGCGCCGACGAGAAGCGCACCGGCCCAGACGAGTTTCGGCACCAGGCCGAGAGGGATTGGTCCCAGCGGGAGGCGTCAGACTTCCAGTTAAGCTGGGGGCAAGTCTCAGCCGCCGGACCCGTGGCCTGGGTGGCCGGTGTGGGAACCTGCCAGGGCCCGATAGGGGGTCAGGAGATCGGCAGTCCGCTGCGGCTGACAGCCGTGTTGGAGAACCGTGGGGATCAGTGGTTCATGGTTCAGTCCCACTTCTCCTTGCCGGCCGGCGACCAGGAGAACGGGGGGTCAGTGCCTGTTTAGAAGTGTTTACCCGTAGCTACTATTATGTCACTAACCGACGAAGGGCTAATTGGCAAATAGTCGGCCGCGTTAGAGGGGCAGTGGCATCAACGATGAGATCATAAAGGGCGGGTAGTGCATGGTGTTGAGCCTGACAGACAATAGCCACATCGACAATACCAAGTACGTGATTATTTTGAGCTTTGGCAAGGCTCAGTTGCAAACACGGTTTGTAGTTACCCAAAAGGAGACAGTCCAATGAAAAAAGTACCAATCAAGTTTATATTTGCCTTGTTGGCCCTTGTGTTGACGTGGGGAATTGCCAATCAGCGGACCAATACGGCCGTTGCTCAAACCAACAACATTCTTATCATTGGCGGCGAAGAAGCCGAACCCGGTGCCTGGCCCTGGATGGCTGCGCTGGTTGCGGCCGGCGTGCCCAATGCCTATGATGGCCAGTTTTGCGGCGGCGCCCTGATTGCACCACAGTGGGTGATAACGGCCGCACACTGTTTTGCCAGCACCGACCCAACACAGGTTGATGTCGTCCTGGGCAGACATATCCTAAGCTCAAACGAGGGCCAGCGTCACCAGGTAGCCCAAATCATTCTTCATCCCGATTATGACGAGAACACGATGGATTCCGATATTGCCCTGATGCGATTGGCCGTACCATCTACCCAGACCAGCGTGCCGCTGGTTCGCCCGGCAACGACCCATCTGGCCAATCCGGGGGTGAATGCCACAGTGACCGGGTGGGGGAATATGGACCCAGGTGGTGGTGCTGATTTCCCCGACGCCCTGCACCAGGTGACAGTGCCCATCGTGTCCAATGAAGTATGCAACGGCCCAAATTCATATAACGGCGGCATTACTGACAACATGCTCTGTGCCGGCTTTGACACGGGTGGGTTCGATTCCTGTCAGGGAGACAGCGGTGGCCCGTTAGTGGTGCCCAATCCTGGTGGACCTGGCTGGGCACAGGCCGGCGTGGTCAGCTTCGGCATCGGCTGTGCCCAACCCAACTTTTACGGCGTTTACGCACGGGTGTCCAATTTCTACGCCTGGGTAGAGAGCCACACCGGGTCGCGGCCCGAACCCGGGCCGCTGGACAATCAACTCTATCTGCCGGTTGTGATGAATGGCGCGACAAACACGCCACCTCCGCCCCCGCCCCCTTCAAACTTCGCCGAACAGGTTGTGGTCCTGGTCAACGTGGAACGGGCCGAAGAGGGGTGTAACCCCGTAACCATGCATCCTCAGTTGAATCAGGCCGCGTTGGCCCACAGTGAAGACATGGCCCTCAACGACTTCTTCAGCCACACCGGATCAGACGGCTCCAGCGTCACCGATCGCATGGAAGCAGCCGGCTACGTCAACTGGTTGACGGCCGGAGAAAATATCGCCGCCGGGCAAACTACACCGGAAGAGGTCATGACCTCCTGGATGAACAGCCCCGGCCACCGGGCCAATATTCTCAACTGTGATTTTGAGGATATTGGGGTAGGCTACTATTTTCTGGAAAACGATACCGGTACAGAGAACTGGTTCCATTATTGGACACAGGTGTTTGGCTCACAAAATTAGCCATAGTAAAAAGCAGAAGCCTGGATAGTGACCTAGGTCACTATCCAGGCTTCTGGCTTAGTAGTTGCTATGCAAGGAAACGGCCGTGTCAATTTAAGGTAAAGAAAATTTGTGTATCCACCAACAAATAGTGCAAAGGAGAATATCATGATAATAAGAAAACAACTCAATCAAATAAAGAAGCACTGGCTAATACTACTGGGGCTGCTGTCCTTGTTGGCGTTGCCGGGGCTAGTTCAGGCATACGCTTGGCAAACGCAAACCATTGAAGGTGCCGGGACCTTCGACGGCCACGCCGGTATCAACAGCTCGCTGGCCCTGGACGGTAATGACACGCCTCACATCAGCTACTGGCATGATAGCGGTTCTATCCAGCTGAAATACGCCAGTTGGGACGGGAACATTTGGCAGATAGAAGTAATTGACACGGCAGCCTTATTAACCCCGAAAACCTCAATGGCGGTGGACGATCTTAATCGCCCCCATATCACCTATACAACGGGCTATGGTGCTCAATTAAGGTATGTGGGCTGGGATGGGAGTAGTTGGCAGCGACATACCATTGACGAAGCATCTCTGTATAACTCATTAGCGCTAGACAGCAATAGATTCCCCCATATCAGCTATAAAGAAAACCGCGCCCTCTTTGGCAACTTAAAGTACGCACGTTGGTATGACGGCAGTTGGCACATCGAAGTAGTCGACCCTTCCCATGGCGTAGGCAATTATAATTCGCTGGCGCTGGACAGCCATGATCACCCGCACGTTAGTTATTACGACGAAACCAACGGTGACCTAAAATACGCCGGTTGGGACGGCAGCAGTTGGCAGATACATCTTGTCGACAGCGAGGGAGACGTAGGTTGGGAAACGTCGCTGGCGCTGGACAGCAATAACTATCCCCACATTAGCTACTACGACAAAACCAATGACGCCATAAAGTATGCCTATTGGAACGGCAGCGGCTGGCAACGTGAGACCATCGCTAACGGCGGCGATCCTTCTCTGGCGCTGGACAGCAATAACTATCCCCACATCAGCTATTACGACGGAATGCACCTGATATATACACGTTGGAACGGCAGCAGTTGGCAAAGTGAAATTGCCGACCGCGAGGCTTTTCAGGCTGGCGCTTATAGCTCATTAACGCTGGACAGTAATGGCGTTCCTCACATCAGCTACATGGATGTCTCGAGGAAAGCTCTTAAGTATACCAGTGGGTATGATGACCCTACTCCGCCGGTGGTGAGCGCCAACGTTAGCGGCGTGCTGGGAAACAACGGCTGGTATATAAGTGATGTGCAGGTTAGTTGGACGGTCACCGATCCGGAAACGCCCTTCAGCACGACCAACTGTGAAACCACCGTGATCAATGGTGACACCGCCGGTACCACGCTTACCTGTACGGCGACCAGCGAAGGCGGTACTACGTCAGAAAGCGTGACAATTAGACGTGACACCACACCGCCTACGGTTAGCATCAATATCTCGCCAGAAGCCAACGCCCATGGCTGGCATAACAGCGATGTCACCGTCGAATTCATTGGCCATGACAACACATCGGGTATTGACTACTGTCCTCCCAGTCAGGTATTTAGTCACGATGGCATTGTTGGGAAAAGCGGCTATTGTTTTGATAAAGCCGGAAACGGCACCTTTGCCCAATCGTCCACGATTTATCTTGACAAGACAGCTCCCGTGGTCACAGTCACGGGCGTCACCGATGGCGCAACCTACGTCACCCTTGAGAACGTACCTACGGCTGGCTGCGATACGGTCGATACCGGCAATGACCCGGGCGTCTCAGGCGTGGCCGTGGCCGCCAGCCTGATCCTGACGGGCGGCAACCCGGACGGCAGCGGCACGTTTACAGCTATCTGTGACGGCGCGCTGGACTTTGCGGGCAACAGCGGTTCGGCCAGCGCAACCTACACCGTCCTAACCGTACAGCAGGCTGCTGGCAGCATCAAAGACGAGATCCAGAGCCTGGTGGACAGCGGCGTACTCAATCCCAGCCAGGCCAATGGTCTGATCCGGCCGTTGGACAACGCCATCCGCAGCCTGGATAAAGGGCATACGGCCGATGCCTGCAACCAGTTACAAGACTTTATCGACGAGGTCAACGCTAAAACGCCGCAGCCGCTGGAT
>JAWOIM010000071.1:0-16532 GCA_046484685.1 Chloroflexota bacterium
GGGACGTCCCTGTTCTATGGCCAGGTAAGCCAGCAAGGCGCGTATTTTGTCGGTCGGGAAATGGAGTGATTGACCATTTACAACCGCTTGAAAGCCACCCAGCAGCAATAAGGTTAAGGAGGTCATGGGTAAATTATACCTGTGTCGTGCGTAATGCGTAACCAGTGACGCACGATGCAGGACCCCCTACCTTGTAACGTTTTTGAAACGCACCTTCCTTAAGATGCCAACCATGATGAGTGAAGAAACATACACCGCTTACCTGGTCCGAATTTGGCGCGATGATTCTCGTGGCTACTGGCGGGCGCAGGTTGTGCCCGTGGGCGCGGCCGGCAGCGACGGCCGTTTTTTTACTGATCCCGCCCAATTAATGGTGTATTGGTTGGGGGAAACGGCCGTTGGCCACCCGCCTTCCCCCATATTACCGGAAACAAAACGTGAAACCTGAGCAATTACACTTCACTCCAACAGCCGCCAGCCCTGGGTCTCCGCTTCACGGCGCAGGGCGGTGTCGGGATGGACGGCCACCGGTTCCCGGCTCAGGTGCAGCATGG
The DNA here is from genome assembly GCA_046484685.1 of Chloroflexota bacterium. GTDB lineage: Bacteria > Chloroflexota > Anaerolineae > Promineifilales > Promineifilaceae > SLGK01. Next base: position 555 of record JAWOIM010000071.1, read on the forward strand.
GGATGTCGCGCCGCGTATCCCCATAGGCGGCCTGAAGAACACGGCCGTTTACCAACAACTGCTGCAACTGTGCCACCTTTCTTTCACCCACGTTAAAGGGAGTCGCCGGCCGGCCGCTAAAGGTTTCCCCCTCAAATAGCAGCGGCGTGCCCAGCCCCTGCACCCCCATTTTGGCCGCAATTCGGGCCAGAATTGGCTCAAACATGCCGCTGATAATAATAACCGAACGGCCGTTTTGCTGATGGGCGGCCAACTCGCTCACCACCGCCTGCCGCCGCGACGGCCACAAGACCGCCTCCACCAGCCACTCAGACATCTCATCAAACTGGGAGCGGCTCATGCCCGCGTACAGATTCAAGATACCCAGCACCCAGCGCTCTTTGAAAGCGGGCACATTCCGCAGCAGCCCCAGCCGGTAGCCCACCACCTGAGGCCAATGGCGTAGAAAAAAGCGGCGAAAGTCAGCCGCACGCCCGTTGGCCTGCAAATAATCCCGCATCCCTCGCCACGTTTCGGCGGCGGTAATCGTCCCCTCCAGATCAGAAGCAACAATTTTGTCTGTTAACCGGGTTTCGTCTACTATCATAAAGCTTTCCTCTTTGTTTAGAGCAAGCGTTCAGTTGGTCATAGAATAGAACGCAGACAAACGCGGATGAAGCGGATGTACACGGATTTTTTCCTGTTTTATCCACGAAAACTTGTGCTGAGCGAAGCCGAAGTATCAGTCCCATCCGTTCGCGTTAGCCAATCTGCGTTCTATTGTCAAGGTAAATGGTCGCTTACTATTTAGGTGAGAATAACAAATCCGTTGTTTTCTTAATTCGTTGTTCAATTCGCTGGTTATTATGGAGCAAAAAGAAACAGGATTCAACCAGTTGGCTTGCCTGCTACTGCTGCTGCTGCTGCCCTTGTCGCAGCACTGGCTGCTGTGGCGGCGGGACTTTCCCGGCGTTCACTATGAGCCAACCAGTCTGGCCGTTTACCTGTCGGACGGTGCCGTGCTGCTGCTGGTGGGATTGGCCTGGTTTTATCCACACCCGGCCGGGCGCTCCTCCCCATGGCTGACCAGCCCCCTGCTGGCGCTGACGATTCTGGCCGGCCTGAGCAGCCTATGGGCGCTGGATAGTGGATTGGCGCTGCTGCTGGCCGGCCGGCTCTGGCTGCTTTGGCTGCTGCTGGGAGCCTGGGGACGGCTGCGGCCTTTGCCTCATATCATCCAGATCGGGGCCGGCCTCAGCCTGGGGGGGCAAGCGGTGGTGGCCCTGCTCCAGTTTGGACGACAGGGCGATCTGGGGCTGCGTTGGCTAGGGGAGCAAAGCCTCAACCCGTATCCGGGCGGGGGCAGCATCCTGACGGTGGGTGAACACTACTGGCTGCGCGGCTATGGGCTGACGCCCCACCCCAACATTTTGGGTGGAATTCTGGTCGCTTTTTTGTTCATCCTGCTGGTCGCCTACCTGAACAGCAGGGGGCAGGCACGCTGGGGCTGGCTGGCGCTGCTGGCCGTGGGTATGGGCGGGCTGCTGGTCAGTTTCTCCCGTTCTGCCTGGCTGGGCGGCCTGGTGGGGGGCAGCTTTTTTGTACTGCTCCTGCTGGGGCGGACAGAGTGGCGTGACCAATACGGCCGTTCCCTACTCCCTCTTTTGCTTATGACCGGCCTGCTGCTGGGTGGTTTTGTCAGCAGCCAGGGCCATCTGCTGCTGGCACGTACCAGCCCCGACCAGAGCATCAGCGAAAGCCGTTCCCTCAATGAGCGCCAAGAGTTGGCCCGCATTGCCCGCTACTTTTTCAGCCAGCAGCCTATGACCGGCATTGGGGCCAACAATTTTGCGGTGGCCGCCATCCCGCTGGCTGCTTCTCTGACCGGCGTGGCCCCGCAGCCCGACCATCATCTGCCCCGGCTGCTGGCGGTCGAACTGGGCGGGCCGGGGGGGCTGCTCTGGCTGTGGTTGATGATCTGGCCGGTGGGGGCTGCCCTATTGGCATGGTGGCACGGCCGTCTCACAATCTGGGTTTTGGCGCTAACGGCCGCACTGCTGGCGTTGGCCGTCGTTGATTGTTTCGACTATTATAGTTGGGGCTGGCCCCAGGGCCGCCTGCTGCGCTGGACTTTATGGGCGCTGTGGATCTATTTTAGGAACACGGAGATACTCGTGATGCGTCAAACGTGATTGCGAAACCGATCACGCCACACGTTTCACAACTATCATGATACAAAATCTACTCGATAATCCATTTTTCGCCGACGTTCTCTTTTTGGGAGGGCCGGCGCTGCTGGTGCTGATGGCCGGCGGGCTGCTCTATTCAGGCTTGGGCCGGCCAGATCGCTTTCGCCTCTATATGAGTGGTGTGCCGTTAACGGCCGTGCCTTTTATCCTTTACCTGCAAACCAGCCGTGCCGGTGACATGAGTGCGCTGATGATTGTGCCTACCCTGCTGGCCACCGCCGCCAGTGTTATGGTCGGACTCTGGCTGCTGCTCTTGCTGCCCAACCGCTTTCTGCGCCCCAGTCTGCTGGTCGCTTTGGGCTACCCCTGCCTCTTATTACTCATTACCCTCGCCAGCCTACAAATCGGTACAACCAGTTTATTTACTCCATAATCTAAATAAACAGTATGAGTCCTCTGAAAAAACCGATTTTTTGACGAAATGTAACCCAATGACCAGAGTAGTTCACTATAAAAACTCGGTTTTTCGACCTTTTTTTAGTAGAGTCACATTATGAACATGATACCAAATTCCAGGAGTGCAAAAATGAGCATGAAGAAAATACGACACCTGCTTGTGTACACGATGAGTCTAACAATTATCCTGTTAGGCCTGGCAAGCTGCCAGGAGCGTGCGCCGGTAGAAACGGAACCAACACCAACCGCTGCTGCCCAAATCCACAGCACCAGTGGACTGCTGCACCATGAAGGAGCCAATCCCGAAATAAATGATAATTTGATAGGTACCCTGGTGATTCGCAATGGCTGCGTACGCCTGGATGTGCCCGATCTCGAAGACCCTGGGGCACTTCCCACCAGCTACCTGACCTTTTGGCCACCCGGATTCAGCGTGCAATATATTGGTGAAGAGATTTTTTTGGTCAATGAAAACAGGCGTCCCATTGGCCGTATTGCCGATTTTGTCTGGATCGATGGCGGCCGGCTAGAAAGTCTGCCACCAGAGCTGGAGGCACAACGTCCCTCAGACTGTTCTGGGCCATACCTGTACATCAACAACGCCAGCAACCATATTCCATTTTAACGGGCCAGATAAAGGCGTAGAGATTGAACCAGCGTCAGCCCGGCTACATAAAGCAGCCCAATGAGGAAAATAGCCGCATAAAAGGCGATGATCCAGTTACCCAGATGGAGTGCGTAAACAATTGTACCCAAATTGAGCAGCGCCAGGGCCAGCTCCCAATAGACAATCCCGTCTAACTTTAGTTGGTAGCGTTTGCCCACCCAATCCTCTCCTGTTTGCTGGATGCCAAATTTGGCCGTGCGCTCGAAAACGGTCTGGCGTTGAGTGATAATTTGTAGGGCTGCGCGCACCGTATTGACCATCAGGCCACAACCAACGGCCGTTACAAACAAAATACGGGGCAAAACCCGCCACCAACGCTGTCCCAAATGCTGCTGCCCGGCCAAAAAAAAGCAGGTGGGAGCCAGGGCCGTCACATTAAAAAAGTATGCCAGCCCAAACAAGATCAACAGGTCAGGATACTGCTGGGAAAGCAGTAAAACGACTGGATAAAGGAGTACCAGGGCAAATAGCAGCAAATGGACGCCATAACCTAACAGATGGAGCGTTGCCTCCAGCTTAACCGAAAGAGGCGCAGCCGACCGCCATACCTGCGGCCCCAGCTTCAGGGCACATTCCAGACTGCCCCGCGCCCAACGGTGCTGCTGTCGCCGAAAAGCGCTGATACTGACCGGCAGTTCGGCCGGCACTTCCAGATCACGCACGTAGACAGCCCGCCAGCCACGCAGCAGCGCCCGGTAAGAGATGTCCAGATCTTCGGTCAGCGTGTCGGCTCGCCAGCCGCCGGCGTCCAGCAATGCCTGCCGTCGCCAAACCCCGGCCGTTCCGTTAAAGTTGAACCAATAACCGGCCTGACAGCGGGCAAACTGCTCTACCACAAAATGGGCGTCAATGGCCACCGCTTGCAGCCGTGTCAGCAGGGAATAGCTGCGGTTCAGATGACCCCAGCGGGCCTGCACAAAGGCTGTCTCCGGCGTAAAATAAGGAACAATGCGGCGCAGATAGTCAACCTGGGGCACAAAATCGGCGTCGAAAATGGCTATCAATTCCCCCTCGGTTCGGAGCAGTCCGGCCTGCAAGGCTCCGGCCTTAAACCCCTGCCGGTTCTGCCGGTGCAGGTGATGGATGTTAACCCCTTTGGCCTGCCAGCGAGTTACGGCGGCAGCCACAATAGCGGCCGTTTCGTCTGTCGAATCATCCAACACTTGTATTTCCAGACGGCCGGCCGGGTAGTCGAGGCGGGCGGCAGCGTCGATAATGCGCTCGGCCACATACAGCTCATTGTAGAGGGGTAGTTGGACGGTGACATGAGGCCACTCAGACTCAGTCGGGGGTGGGGGAACGGCCATGCCGGCCGGCCGGTGCCAGGTCTGGTAGGTCAGATAGAAAAAGTTGATACCATAAATAAATAAAACTCCAACTACCAGAAAATAGAGGAGTGCCAGGGGAATGAGCAGCCAGTCAATGGTCATAGGGTTTGGGTGTAGTCAGTTTTCAGTAATGTCGCGGTGCGACCGCTTCGCGTACAGTATTCAGCGTTCGGTGATGAGTAGGTGAGTGAATTTTCTCTGCTTTCTGCCTGGAACGTGGCCGCCCAGAGGCCCCAGATGAGCCACTGCCAGGTACGACCGGCCGGATAGGACCAACTGTAACTATCAAACAGATTGAAGCAAGTGAGGGCCAGCAAAACGGCCGTTATACCCACCAAATGGGGTGAAGCCAGCCGTTCTGGACGCCGCCAGAGCAGCAGCCAGGGAACCAGCAGAGCCAGTGCGTAAGCCAACGAACCAAACAACCCTGTCTCGGCCGCGGCCGTCAGCAGCGTCAGGCGAGCCGGCTGGTAATCGAGGGGAAACTCAGGCAGATGAGTTTGCAAGGCAAGAGGAAAGTTGCCCAGCCCCACACCCAGCAGCGGGGCTTCCAGAAAAAGCTGGTTGGCAGCATTGGTCAATGTTTGCCGTTCGCTGCGCTGCCAGGCCCGTTCCTCCAGGCGAACAGCTATCAGATCGGGGTCGGGCGGCAGCAGCAGCGCAGGCTGAAAGATGTACAGCAGAGGCAAAAAAAGCAGCAGCACAGGCAGGAAGAAAATGGCCCCTGCCGGGCCGTTATGAAGCCCACTATCCGGACCTGCGTCTGCCTCACCTGACAGCCGCTTACTATTTGCTGACTGTTTATGACTGATAGGCAGCAGCCACAGCAGTCCCACGGCCAGCACCAGCCAGGCGGTACGGGCAAAGGTAAGAAAGAGAGCGGCCGTTCCCAGAGCAAAAACGGCCGCTCCACACCAGCGCCACCAGGTACGCAGCGCCAGCCGGCCAGTTAGCAGCAGCAGCAACAACGCCAGGTTTATGCCTAAAATATTTGGATGGTCGGCCAGGCCGTAGGCTTGTAAAGTGCGCCAGCCCGCTGCGCCCCAGACAAAGCTGCTGCCGCTAAACGGATCTAACGGCCGTTCCCCCAACCAGGACAGCCCCAGGTCAGCCTGCAGCCAGATCTGTCCAACAGCCACCGTCGCTTGCAAGCCAATCGATAGCGCCGCCGCCACGGCCAGCCAGCGCCAGCGCACCCGTTCATTCACCAAAAAGAGATAGAGGCCCAACAACGCCAGCAGGCGCAGACCATGATAGAGGGCCAAGCCCCGGTCATGAGCAGCCACAACACTCAACAGGGCCATAATCACCAGCCCCAGGAGCGGCAGCCACAGCAGCTTGGGACCGGTGTACCAGTCACCCCCACGTCCCCGGTAGCTTAGCCCGGCGCAGAGCAGCAGCCCCAGCAAAAAGAGGTCGCCGGTATAAAAAAGATAGTCAGTAAAGTCGGGATAAATGGGAGAAAACGGCCGTTCTATCAGCCACAACCGCTGCCGCCAGGGTAATACCAGCAGCAGCAAACAAAGATTTAGCCAGGCCAATCGGGACCACCATCGAGACCACCCATTTTTCGCTGCTAATGTAGCCATCGACTTTAGCTTAACGAACTGTGGCTAAAAGTCAACGAAGTAGCCCTTGACGAGTATAGCAAGGAATCGTGGGGCACAGACCTGACAGGTTTGGCAAACCTGTCAGGTCTCCCACAAAACGCTGGCATAGCCCTTGACGAATCAATCCACAGCCGGTAAAACTACCGCGTGTTCACATCCTCACGCTGGCTCTCTTACCGGCCCCGATTTGGGCCAACCTCTTCCTTCATTGTTTTCATTATTCTGGCATCATTGGATAATGCGGCTGCCAGCGTTTTGCCACCGCTGTACGCCCTGATTGCTCGTGCCCTCAACGCCTCTGAGGCCAGCCTGGGACTGGTCACATCGGGCTATATTTTGCTGGTAGCTGCCTCGGCCGCCCTGTGGGGTTATTATGGTGACCGGGGCCAACGCAAGCAGCTGCTGCTCTACGGCACACTGCTCTGGAGCGGCGCCATGGTGGGCAGCGGTCTGGCCACCAATTTTGCCCAGTTAATTATTTTTCAGGCAATAACGGCCATTGGGGTCGGCAGCATCAGTTCCGTCGGCTTTAGCGTTATCAGCGACTACATACCGGCCCACCGGCGCGGGCTGGCCCTCAGCCTGTGGAGCCTGGCCCAATTGCTGGGCAGCGGTATGGGTGCGCTCCTGGCCGGAACGGTGGGGGCACTCAATTGGCGTCTGCCCTTTTTTATTATTGCTGCCGCCGGCCTCCTCTTTGCCCTGCTTTTTCTCTTTACCCGTGAACCACAACGCGGCCAGAAAGAACCGGAGCTGTCCCCCCTCTTTGCTCGCGGCCAGGCGTATACCTACCGTATCAGCCGCCAGGACATATGGCTCCTGCTGCGCCATCCCAGCAACCGCTGGCTGCTGTGGCAATCCTTCTTCTTTTCCCTGGCCTTTGGCTCTACCGTCTGGATTCCGCGCTGGGCCATTGCTCGCGTTCAGGCCGAAGGGTATGGGTTAGAGACCGCCACCATCGTCGGCAACGTCTTTGTTATTCTCTTCAATGCGGGGGCGTTGTTGGCTATTCCGGCCGGCCACCTGGCCGACAAATGGCAGCGGCGCTCTGTTCACGGCCGAGCCAATATGGGTGTGATAGGCACGCTCGGCTCCATTCCCTTCCTTGTCCTGCTCTATTTTTTGCCTTTGCGTAACGTGGTCATTGTCAGCGAAGGCGGTCTATTAACGATCGTCTGGAGCGCAATAATGGCCATCTTTACCAATGGCTACGTGTTTGTCGCTTTTGCTGTCGCCACCTGCGGCGTGGGACTGTTGGCGGCCGCCAGCCCAGCCTGGGCAGCCATTGTCACCGACGTCAACCTACCGGAGCATCGCGGGACCATGCTGGGAATCAGCCGTCTCTTTCGATCCGTGGGCAGCGCCATCAGCGTGGGGCTGACCGGCTTCGTTTTTACCTGGTTAACGGCTGATTTTGCACCCCCCAACAATTATGCGGTCGGCTTAGCTTTGTTCCAGATTGTTGCCATTCCGGCCGGCCTTTGTTATTTGGGGCTGCGGCGCCATGTGGCCGCCGATATGGCCCATGTGCGCCAAATCTTGACCCGGCGGGCTGAAACCCGGCCAACAGTAGAAGGGTAGGCAATAAAATTTGTACCTGCGTGCTATTGCCAATACAGTCAAACAAAGTATAATCATTAAAAATCCCCCTCCTCAAACAAAGGAGGAAAAATGAGGTGTTTATAAGAATATGTTGATGCAGACGGGCGCTGGTGACAGCAGCCATCCCATGGAATTCTTGTTGGAAGAAGAGTTGAATTTGCCTACTGTTGGAGAAATCCGCAAAGGCTGGGTTGTAGAACATCAAAACAATTTAATCTTGATCGACATCGGGGCCAAATCCGAAGGCATGATCGAAAGTCAAGAATTGGCCAGTTTTGACAAAGAAATTCGAGATAAGTTAGCCATCGGCAATGAGGTATCTGTCTATGTAGACAACATAGAAGATCAAGATGGTAATATCATTGTCTCCTACAGCAAAGCCTTAGAAGAAGAAGATTGGCAAATGGTAGAAGAGTTGTTAGAGAGTCAGGATATTTACAAAAACAAAGTTGTTGGCTGCAATCGTGGTGGCCTTCTTGTTTCTGTAGGACTTCTACGCGGCTTTTTGCCCAACTCCCAAATTGGTCCCCGCCGCTTCCCCAATCGCCGCCCCACCAATGAACAAATGCAAAAACTGATTGGCGAAACCGTATCGGTCAAGGTCATTGAAGTAGACCGGGAACGGAACCGGCTTATTATTTCTGAACGTGCCGCCACCAAAGAAATTCGAGAAGAGCGTCGTGCTAACCTGCTTGAAGAAATCCAAGAAGGGGATGAACATGACGGCCGTGTCATTAATCTGACCAACTATGGTGCTTTTGTCGATATTGGCGGCATTGAAGGGCTGGTACATTTATCTGAGTTAAGCTGGAAGCGCGTCAGCAACCCGGCTGATATCTTGAGCGTCGGTGATGAGGTGCGGGTGAGCGTACTCAGCGTCGACCAGGAGCGTCAGCGGATTGCCCTCAGTATCAAACGATTGGCTCCCGATCCCTGGACCATGATTGATGAATTATACGAAGAAGGCCAACTCATTGATGCCAATATTACTCGCCTGACGAAGTTCGGAGCCTTTGCCCGTCTGAATGATCAATATGGACTAGAAGGGTTGATCCACATCTCTGAACTATCAGACGATCATGTGGAACATCCGCGCGAAGTAGTCAAATCATCCGATAATGTGACTGTACGCATCATTCGCATTGACGCCGACCAACGCCAACTGGGGCTGAGTCTAAAACAAGTCGCTTCGGCTGAATATATGGAAGCTGATTTCTCACTTTTGGCCGCAGAATAGTCGTTGTCTATCCATTTAGTGCGTAGTGCGTGCTAATTTTACGCACTACGCACTAAAACCCTATCATTAAGCGTTGTTAAACATCCCGACCGTTTAGTTGTATCTCTCTACCACAATAAGATAATAAAGCCAGTAAGATAATAAATAGTTGATAGTTACTGTAATTAAGTTGAACCATTGTAAGGAACCGAGGTGAACACCGGTGAACTCTAAAAATTGGGAACGTTTTACACAGCGAGCACGCCGTGTATTGAGTTTGGCACAAGAAGAAGCCGAACGCTTAAACCATAGTTACATCGGCAGCGAGCATTTATTGATCGGTTTGCTGCGTGAAGAAGGGGGCGTCGCCGGTCGGGTTCTGCGCGAACTGGGCCTGGACGCCAATCGGGTTCAATCCATGGTAGAGCGATTGGCGGGTGCTCCTGGAACCCGTACCCCCTTCTCTAAGGTCGAATTATCTCCCAGTACCAAGCGTGTCTTAGAACTGGCTGTTGAAGAAGCCCGCGGCATGGGGCAGCATTACATCAGTACTGAGCACCTGCTGCTGGGCCTGGCCCGACAAAATGAGGGGTTGGCGCTTGACGTCCTGCGTAAGTTTGGCATTAGCAGCGAACAAATTCGCCGTCAGACACGCCGCATGCTCAAGGAAAATCCGGTTGCGGCCGGAGAAGTGGCCTCACCCACCCGGCGGCGCAACCGGAAGGAAAAGAGCAAAACGCCAATGGTAGACCAATTAGCCACCGATTTGACGGCCATGGCTGAAGAAAATCGGCTGGACCCCGTTATTGGTCGCCAAAATGAAATTGAACGAGTTATTCAAATATTGGCCCGCCGTACAAAGAATAATCCGGCCCTGATCGGTGAGCCGGGTGTGGGCAAAACGGCCATTATCGAAGGATTGGCCCAGCGCATTGTAACCGGTAAAGTGCCTGATATCTTGCACAACAAGCGCGTGCTGCAGCTTGATGTCGGCAGCCTGGTAGCCGGTACAATGTATCGAGGTCAGTTTGAAGAACGGCTGAAACGAGTCATTGAAGAGTTAAAATCGAGCGACTCCATTTTGTTTATTGATGAGGTCCATATGCTGGTGGGGGCCGGTTCGACCAGAAGTTCTGTTGATGCGGCCAATATCTTAAAGCCATCGCTGGCACGCGGTGAGTTGCAATGTATTGGAGCCACCACGCTGGACGAATACCGCAAGTATATCGAAAGTGATGCCGCTTTAGAGCGCCGCTTCCAGCCGGTTCATGTCGATGAACCATCTCCGGAAGAGGCCGTGCAAATTTTGCGCGGCATTAAGAGCGCATACGAGCAGCATCACAACTTGTTTATTACGGATGCGGCCATAGAAGCGGCCGTTAGCCTTTCGACTCGCTATGTTACTGACCGCTTCCTGCCGGATAAGGCGATTGACCTGATTGATGAAAGTGCCTCACGGGTACGCATGTATCGCATCCCGCAGCCGGCCGATGTGGATGAAGCATATGAAGAACTGCGCGACATTCGCGACGAGCGAGAAGTTGCCCTGGATGAAGGGCGTTATGAAGAGGCCAACAGCCTGCGCTCACGTGAAGAAGAAATCCAGCGCAAACTGGATCAACTGCGTGTCTTTACCGGCCGTGGCACAGAGCCGGAGTCAGGAGATGACACTACCAGCGTAACGGCCGATGACATTGCCGAGGTTCTGTCAATGTGGACAGGCATTCCTATCTACCAGTTCACAGAACAAGAATCGGCTCGCCTGCTGCGCATGGAAGATGAAATGCAAAAAAGCATTGTGGGTCAGAGTGAAGCCATCGTCGCTATCTCCAAGGCGGTTCGCCGCTCACGAGCCGGCTTGAAAGACCCGCATCGCCCCATCGGTTCATTCATCTTCCTCGGCCCGACGGGTGTGGGCAAAACAGAGCTGACCAAAGCGCTGGCTCGCTTCCTCTTTGGCAGCGAAGAAGCATTGGTGCAGTTAGATATGTCGGAATTTATGGAACGGCACAGCGTGGCTCGTCTGGTGGGGTCCCCCCCCGGCTATGTAGGCTACGAAGATGCAGGCCAGTTGACCGAAGCTGTCCGTCGTCGCCCTTACTCCATTGTCGTCTTTGACGAGATTGAGAAAGCCCATCCCGATGCCTTTAACATGCTGCTGCAAATTATGGAAGAGGGCCATCTATCAGATGCCAAGGGGCAAAAGGTCAACTTCCGCAATGCGATCATCATCATGACCTCTAACGTAGGGGCTGAATTGATCAAGCGGGGACCCAATATGGGCTTTGCCTTCCAGCGCGATGAAAAGAGCGAAGCTGATGAGCATTATAATGAAATGCGCAAAAAGCTGATGGATGAGCTAAAACGCCAGTTCCGGCCTGAGTTTATCAATCGCGTGGACAGCATCATCGTGTTCCGCGAGCTGTCACAAGGTGACATTCGCCACATTGTGGACATTAACCTGGGTGAAATCAACGAACGGCTGGTAGACCATGAACTGGCTATTGAGGCAACTGCTGAGGCAAAAGATTGGCTGGCCGAGCATGGCTATGATGCTGAATTTGGGGCACGGCCGTTACGCCGCCTGATTCAAAAAGAAATTGAAGACCAATTGTCTGATGCCGTCTTGTCCAGTGAATTCCAGGAGGGTGAAAAAGTCCTGGTTGATGTGGGATCGACTGGGGGCGATAATGGTGACGCCGAGGAACACATTGTGCTGCGTCACCAAAACAAACCGGATGCCCCAGACGACGAAAGCGAAGAACTTGTGGAAGAAGAGATGATTGATGAGGGTGAGGTACTACCTACCGCCTGATTTTATCGGTATTGAGTAACCAGTAAAAAAGTAAGCAGCAAAGGTCCGTATCTGTGATTATTAGCAGATACGGACCTTTTTTCGTAACCGTACGCTATTGTTTTGTCCGCGAAAACTTGTGCTGAGCGAAGCCGAAGTATCAGCTCCATCCGTTCACGTTAGCCAATCCGCGTTCTATGGTCAAGGGTGGTAAACGTTTACCATTATGGGATGATCAGCTCATCGCCTACCTCAATAATGTCCCAATTGTCAATATTATTGATGCGGGCCAGATCAGTTAGAGAAACGCCAAAGCGGGTAGCTATTTCACCCAACGTATCGCCTCGCTGGACGACATAAATGCTGCGTGTGCCCGTAATTTGGATCTCTTGCTCACGTAAATCAAATATATGGCCCTGGCCGGCCTGTGGTGCCGGTGTCCAGGTGGGGGGCAGCCCTGGCTCTGGCGTGGCGTCACCACGCGGCGAATCATCGCGTAGATCAACATCGGCCGGCTGCACCGCTTCAGGCAATGAATTGTTCCCATTACCACTGCTGCCACAGGCCACAACCATCAAAGTAATCAAAAAAATAAACCCTATCTTTTTCATAAACATGTCCATAATTGTATCCCCTTGAGCGGCAAACAAGCAGTGCCTTCTCCAAATGATGCCAGATATTCAGCAGGCAAGGTCATTATAACAAAGCTGGGCCAAATCTCGTAATAGGTGCGGGTGTGAAAATATCGCTAATTTTTCACACAACAGCCGGCCAGCTTTCTATAATGGAGACGTGATGTTACCAGAACAGATTGGACGATACCACATTAAGGCTGAACTGGGGCAGGGCGGCATGTCAATTGTTTATTGGGCCCATGACCCTTTGTTTGAGCGCGACGTTACCTTAAAGCTGCTGTCCCATGAGCTGCTGCACCGGTCTACGTTTCGCGCCCGCTTTGAGCGTGAAGCCAAGACAATTGCTGCCCTGGATCATCCGGCTATTGTACCGGTTTATGATTTGGGAGAAGAGTCAGGGCAGCCCTATTTTGTGATGCGCTTTATGACGGGCGGCTCGCTGGCGCAGCGGTTGGAGGAAGGACCTCTGAGCCTGGCCGAAGCGTCTCGTATCCTGACAAGGCTGGCTCCGGCGCTGGATGAAGCCCATGCTCACGGCGTCATTCACCGGGACCTGAAACCAAGCAATATTTTGTTTGACCAACGACAAGACGCCTTTATTTCTGATTTTGGTATTGCCAAACTGACGGAAGCCAGCACAAAATTGACGAATACAGGGGGCCTGGTGGGAACGCCGGCTTACATGAGTCCGGAACAAATTCAGGGGAATGTGGCCCTAGACGGCCGTTCCGACATCTACACCCTGGGCATTTTGTTATTTGAAATGCTGACCGGCAGTCATCCCTACCAGACAGATACACCCATCGCCGTCGCCGTCAAACATATTTTTGAGCCAATTCCCCGTATTCTGGAGTCTGCGCCTACTCTGCCGGCCACCTGTCAGCACGTATTGAGTAAAGCAATGGCCAAAAATCGGGATGACCGCTACCTGACGGCTGCCGCCTTTGCCGAAGCGGTCCAGACAATGCTGGGCGTAGAGGATGCTGATAAACAGCAGCAGCCCGCTATCCTACCGGTGCCGGTGGCTGCCCCGCCAGCAGGTCGCCGGCTGGCGCTTATTATCTACAACAGCCAGTTTACTGACCCCATCCTGACCCAACTGGCCACGCCCAACACGGCCGTTTCACGCCTGCGCGAGGTGCTGGGCCATGAGCAGATCGGCCGTTTTGACGAGATACAGGTGTTAGAAAATGAGCCGACCGACCACATCCGGCGGGCCGTTTCCCACTTTTTTGCCGACAAAGCAGGGCCGGACTTTTTGCTGCTGTACCTGGTGGGGCAGGCGGTGTTAGGGGAAAACGGCCGTCTTTATTTTGCCAGCAGCAACAGCGAGCATCACCTGCTGCGGGGAACGGCCATATCCCTCAGCTTTATCGGCGAGGAGATGGAAAACAGTGCGGCCCAAAAACAGCTTCTCATTCTCGACTGCCAGTTTAGCAACGCCAGTCCTACCAATATGCCTGGCCTGATGACCACAGCCCTGGAAGCAGCCCAGGTCGAACCTGGTAAACAGCGGCAGCGTGTTATTGTGACCGCCCATAACACCATCCAATATCTATGGAGTAAAAAAGAGATCATTGGTCAGGCGGCACCTTCTTACTTCAGCCATTATTTTATTGAAGGGCTGGAAACAGGTGCGGCCGACCGTAACCAGGATGGCATCATTACCATAGATGACCTTTACCAATATGTTCGTGACCAATTGCAAGAAAGTACAAAGGGACAGCAAACGCCGCGCAAATGGCCTGATTTACCCAGCACCCTTACCTTAAGCCATCACCCTAGCGCTCCACGTGTAGAAACAGCCACAGCAACTCCGGCGACAGCGGCCAATAGTCGCCTGACGGACAGCACTCGGCCGGCCGGCGGCAAGCCGGCGCCTGGTAAAAAGGGAGCCGTGCAGTCGTCCGGAACCATAAACACACCAGCGTTGAGTATGCCCTTAGGCAGAAAGAGAGCAACGGCCGTTTTTAACCGGGTATGGATTTTCCCCCTGCTGTTAACCCTGCTGCTAATCACCCTTACCAGCAGCGGAAGCAATCCTGATAACAGTCAGGCGGCCCACAATCAGATGACTGCTCCGGCATTAGCCGCCTTAAGCACAGCTACCCCCACCATGACCGTAACGGCCACGGTGACCGCTTCAGCAACGCCCGCCAATCCGACGCCGACAGCAACGGCCGTGCCCGCCAGCCCAACTATCCCTGCCCTCACACCGACCGCCACCCGCCCGCTTACACCCACGGCCACAGCCCAGGAAGCGTCCAGCATCTTCATTTATCCTGATGCCGATACGGCCGAAATCGCCTTTATTGAAGCAGGTGAAACAGTTGATGTGCTGGGTCGGTCACTGCTGGGGCACTGGTTTTACGTCCGTACAGCCGACGGGTTAGAAGGGTATGCCTTTGCCCCTCGTTTTATCTGGTACGACCGATTTGCCGAGCTGGCCATCATAGAGCCTACAGACGAAACGGGAATCGTTGTCACCATGCCCCCAGGCAATTCCTGCCCCCGTGGCCAATGCCCCCCCCTTCAATTGGACCTGTACGCTCTCCCCGGCAGCCGCTGCCAGGCAAACAATATCTACCGCACCATCTTTATGTTGGGATACGGTGGTGATGGCAGCTACACCTATTATTGGAATGGGCAGGAAAGGGCAGGCCCTATCACAGAGGGTTTTGGCTTTGAGGTAACGGCCGTTGGCGGCGGCCACGTCATCGGCACCGGTCGCGTCATCTCCGGCGACGGCCAGCGCGTCGAACGCAGCCTCTTCGTCACCAACTTCACCTGCGAGTAAATAAAATGTAGTGCGTAAAAAGTTCTACTTCTTACTTCTTACTTTTTACTTCTTACTGAATACTGTACACGAAGTGGTCGCACCGCGACATTACCGGCCCTCCTCCCCCTCTACCCCCAGCCTGGTAGCCGCGGCTGCCAAGCCCACCAATAACCAGAAGGCTGTCACGGCGTGGTGAAACTGCAAGTTAAAGAGGTAATGGTCAAAAATGCCGGCCACCAGTCCGCCCACCAGCGCCCCGTGCAGCCCCAGCCAGACGGCATCCATCTCTTCCCGCTGCTTAAAGATGTGGCGGTTGAGAAAAGCATAAACAAAGGTTGTGCCAATCACCAGAAAGAAGAAGGCAAGTCCGACCAGTCCCATGATTTGGGCAATAGTGAAGTACACATTGGCCACCCCCAGATAAATATCCACGTCCGGCGCTCCGGCAAAACCAACGCCAAAAACCGGGTAGCGTTCGATCAGCGTGACGGCGTCCTTATACTCCCCAAAGCGCATCTGTGTGGCCAGGTCACCCCCCTGAAAGCCCTCCACAAAACGAGCCACATAGGATTGGGTGATGGGCAGCAGCAAAATCAGCAGCCCACCCACGCCCATATAGGGAATGATACGCCGGTAGCGAACCACAGCAACAAATCCCAGCCCGGCTACCAATCCTACCATCGCCCCCCGCGAAAAGGTCAACACCAGGCAGACAAAAATCAG
>JAWOIM010000103.1:0-3490 GCA_046484685.1 Chloroflexota bacterium
GCGCATCGCCGTCTGCTTCGACACCTGCCACGCCTTCGCGGCCGGCTACGACTTCCGCACCCCCGAAACCTACGCGGCCATGATC
Source organism: Chloroflexota bacterium (assembly GCA_046484685.1). Lineage (GTDB taxonomy): Bacteria > Chloroflexota > Anaerolineae > Promineifilales > Promineifilaceae > SLGK01. The sequence goes on from JAWOIM010000103.1 coordinate 86, forward strand.
GACGCCTTCGACCGCACGGTCGGCCTGGATCTGCTCAAAAATACCGGCCCCGACCGTTTTTTGATTGTTCATAGGGCTATTCTTCTTCGTCCAGGCCCAACAAGGATGCTGGGGGGGTGGTTATATAATGGAACAGTAGGGAGAAGGCTTCGTGGTTACTGCCGGCCTGGCGTAAGCGGCTGGCGTCAAAAGGAGGGTGGGGAGGAACGGCCGTTTCCTCATAAAAGTCTGCCCGTTTTAACGCCAATTCTTGCAATAAGTCTGTTATATCCTCTACTTCATATTGCTGCCGCTGGGTGGTCAGGAGCGTGGTCAGGCGCAGCAGGCGGGCTATCTCTCTGACACGCGCATCGACCGTGTCGGCCGCTTTTTCGTCGTCGTCAAAATCGGCCGTGGCGTAAGCGGCCGTTTTGGCCTGGGCCGTTGCCCAATCAATCAACGCCTGAGCCTCCTCCTGATCCAGGCCGTCCCGCAGGCTGCTGTTTTCAATAAGCTGCTCCACGCCGCTGCGGTATAAACTGCGGCTGCGACGCTCATGGTCTATACGTTCATCCATACGCCCAGTCTAGCCGAAAACGTCCCGTCTGTCATGTCCCTCATGACTAAAGTCAGAGGGCTGAGGCTCAAAAAAAACCGCCTGGTATCCCCCCTCTGTCTTCTGCTCTTCATCTGTTGACGCTGCCTATCAAATGGGCTATGCTAGTCTTATAACTTTTAGAACGTTTTGAACGCAGGGGATTGACTGATTTATGCACAAGAATCTGGAGGCTGTAAACGAGAGTACTGTAGCCGGTCTCGGCCGGCTGGCCAACTTTTTTGGCTTCAGCGATGTAATGGGTCGTTTATATGGCACATTGCTGCTGAGTCCTGAGCCAATGTCCCTGGATGATCTGGCCGAAGAATTGCAAATCAGCAAAGGCTCGGTCAGCATGAACATGCGCTCGTTGGAACGCTGGGGCATGGCCAAAGAGGTCTGGATGCGCGGCGACCGCAAAAAATATTATACGGCCGAATCCGATCTGTGGCTGGTCATTCGCAACGTGCTGGGCAGCCGCGAACAGCGGGAAGTGCAGCGTGCCCTGATTGTGCTGCAAGAGAGCATAGCTAAACTGCGCACGGCCGAGGCGGATCTGACCGACGAAGAGCGAGCGCTGGCCACCTTTTACCTGGAACGAATCGAAGAGCTGCAAGCCTTCTTTGAAGTGGCTCAACTCGCTCTGCAAACCGTCCTCGGCCAGGAAAACGAACTGGATTTTGAGGCTGTAACCAAGATTGAAATTGTATAAAAGGGGCGAAGTGGCGAGGTGGCAAAGTAATAAGGCAACTCCGCCACCTTGCCACTTTGCCCCCTTGACGCTATGACCCTAGAATTTGAAAAACTCACCGACGACCTGCGCCAGATGGCCCAACAGGCGGCGCGACGGCAGCAGCAGCGGGCCGAGCAGGTGGTTGACATTTTGCAGGCCCTGCGGCAGTATGCCACCGATTGGGAGGCGATCGATCAGGCCCTGGCCCAGGGTCGGCAGAAAGGGGATGAGAAGCATTATCGTTCGGCACGGCCGTTAAGCCAAGACACACCCCTCAATGCCCAAATCGACCCGCCCACCCCGCCCACTCAGGCCACCATCATCGCTACCGACGGCTCTCAAATTGTGCCTGACCGCCACGCTGCCTTTCTCTACTATCTGATTAATATCGGCGTCTTTGTGTATAATCACGGTCAGGCCAATACGCCCCAACCTTTCACCGTGCCCGACATCCATTATTTGGAGGAAGGGCAGTTTGAAGAGGAATTTATGATTGGCAGTGGCCAGGTCAGCATTAAACGGGACCTGGCCGAAATTGGGACACTGGCTAAAACGACGTGGCTGGAGAAGGATACGGCCGAATTTCCCCTCCTTAGCATTCTGGACCAACGGCTGCTCTACTGGCCCATCGGCAGCACCGGCGCCGCTGCCCAGGCTACGGTCGAGAAATGGTGTGAGAAAATGACCGATATTCGGCGCTGCGGGGCGCTGCTGGCCGGTTATATCGACCGGCCCGGCAAATCCTCCGTCGTCACCTTGCTGCAATCGCTGACGGCCGGCCCCGACTTTAACTGGAAAACGCTGGGCAAAGCAGGCAGCAATCAAGGCATTACCGACACCTACCTGTTTAGCCGGCTTTTGACGCCCGGCCAGCGAAGCTGCCTCTTTCTCGACGTTTCGCCGGCCAACGACCGCTTTGCCACCATCGACCCCCACAACCAGATCTGTTTCTTCTACCTGAATCCCGGCAGCGTGGGCCAGGCGATTGCCCGCATCGACATCCCCCTTTGGGTAGCCGAACAGCCGGACGCGGTTGACCAGGTTCACGCCCTTATTTACGATCAGTGTCAGATTTTGGGCGATTATCCCTACGTCCTGGCCCGCGCCGACGAAATGGCGGTGGTGGGCAAGCGGGACCAGGCCGAGCTGGATGCAATGATTGAACTGCACATGCAGCGGCAAGGGCTTGAGGGTGACATCACGGCCAAGCAGGGCAGCAAGAATCTGGCTCGCGGCGGCCGTACCCGGCATGAGGGCGTATAGATAAAGACGGAAGACGAAAGACCGAGGACCGAAAGGGCTTTTTCCGTCTTCGGTCCTCCGTCCTCGGTCAAAGAGGTAAGATAATGGACAACCAACAAATCGGCCGTATTTTACGCGCCTCAACCACCGGTTTTGTCACCGGCTGCCGTGTGTCGGAACTGACGACCCCGGCCTTTGGCTCGCTGGTCAAAGCCCAGCCTGTCGACGCCCGTGAAGCAATCTACGGCCTCATCTACGACATGCACATTGACGACGACCCGCTGGTGCGGCGGCTGGTGCTGGCCGAAACGCCGGCCGAAGCGGTGATCAATGACCAGCGAGAAAATCGGCTGCTGCCGGTAGAGATGAGCGTGCTGGCGGTGGGGTATGGATTGACCACTGGGCAGCAAGGCCGTATTCGCCACGCCCTGCCCCCTCGTCCCCCCCTCAACCTGGACCCGGTGCTGCTTTGCCTGGAAAAACAAGAAGTCCTCGACTTCACCGAACAGTTTGGCTACTTTCGCCTCATCCTGCGCACCGCCCAAAGCGGCGTGCCCGTGGAGCAACTTTTGGTGGCCCACATCCTTGATGTCCACGCCACCCGTCAGGACGACGCCTGGGTCATGGCCGCCATAACCGAACTGATTGAATTGTTACGCAGCAGCTACGAGATGCTCATTCCCACCCTGGAAGCGCTGAGTGATGCGTTTCCCAATTTGCCGCTTAATATAGAAGCAGAGAGTACAAGGTTGCCTTTTTAATACGTGAAACGTGAAACGTGATGCGTGAGGGGCCATTCTTCACGTTTCACGTTTCACGTTTCACGTTTCACGCATCACGTTTCACGGAGTAAACC
>JAWOIM010000107.1:0-3637 GCA_046484685.1 Chloroflexota bacterium
TGAGAGGCAGGTACGACCACAACAGCGACCGTATCACCGGACATATTGAAGAATTCGACACTATATCCGGTCTCCAGGCCAGCAACCTCATGCTTTTCAACCACAATCCCAATATCCCCGGCCAGGACACCTTCTTCCGGCAAATCTACCAGTAAGACCACATCTTCAAACATAGTGAATTCCATAGGGTAATTGTAGCACAGAAAAGTAACGGCCGTTTACCGACCAACGGCTAACCCGACAATAACGTCAAATGCGGGCAAAACGGCCGTTGTCAGGCCAAATCGCAATGCTTTAATCTGATTTTGCGGCCGTTAACGGCAAGGTACGCAGGGTAGTCTGGCGGTAACGGCCGTTGCCTGCCGCCGACCACATCAACAGCCGCGTCATCCCCTCCGCTATCTCCACGCCGGTGATGAAGCCGGGGTTGACGCAGCTGCCCGTATTCAAATAAGCCGGTTCGCCCGGCCGGGAACAGGCAACCAGGTGGGTATGACCAGAAATGACCCAGCGCCGCCGCTCAGCCGCCCAATCCCGGATCGTTTGCTCCAAGTTACGAGTCGAATGCAGCAGCCAGTAGCTCAACCAGCGCGGCAATGCGGCCAGATAATGGGGTTCCGGCAAGTCGGGTTTGGGGGCGTTGACGTGCTGCCAGGTCAAAAAGCCAACGTATTGCAGCCATTTCCAGACGGTGCGAGCCGTGCCACGACTCAACCACCAGGTGCGATCCGCGTCTGGCACGGCCTGGTGACCGTGCGTGACAAACAGTTCCAGATTGGCCGGGGCATAGGTAAGAATCAAGCCTTGATAGGTAGGCAGTCCACCCTTTTCTAGCGGATCAAACAGTCCGGCCTGGGAATCGTGGTTGCCTTGCAGCAGGTAAAGTCGTTCTTGCCGCTGAAAACGGTGTAGCAGCTCAAATACGTCCCGGTGCGCCCGGTAGATAGTGGCAAAAGACCGATTTTGCCACAACTCGTCCCCATCTCCTACCTCCACGTAATGGTAGCCTCGCTCAAAATGGTCGTTAAGGAGGTGCATAAAGAGGGCTTTGTTGGTCTTGAAGATGTCGGTACGGCCGTTGTCCCCCCGGTGGCAATCGCTCAAAAAGAGGAGACGAGATTGCTCATCAATGGTCAGCCGAGGTGACAGGCGGTAAGCCCAATCGAGCCGCTCGTGGGCCGTTAACTGCCAGCTTTTGGCCAACACAGGGGGCGGTACCGGCCTGGCCGGCAGCGACCACCCGCCACCCTGTAACACACTTTCGTCAATTGCCTGGGTCATAGTCACCTTTTTCGTATTGCGTATTGCGTAAATCAGCCACGCACTACGCAATGCGCAATAGTTCCCATAAGTCAATCTGGTAATGCCGCTGCCGCTTGTACCACTGCACGCCGATATGTTCCATGTCGGCCCGGCTGCAATAGTTGGTAAGCATAGCACATCGGGGAAAACCCCACATCAGTCAGGTAGCCGATTTTTCACCTGGCCAGTTGACCGGTATGCAACTGGCCATCTGCCTGATGTGAGGTGTGAGGTAATGAACCTTACCCGGTAATGGGTATGCTTGCGAAACGGCCGTTGTCATACTCTGGTGCAAGGCACTGGCCATAGGCGTCACAAATGACCAGAACCGTTCGGCCAGTGCCTTGCACCGCTCTGTTAGGGGCTGCTTGGGACATGGGGGTGAACCTGCCGGCGTCTAACCCGGTAATAGGTGTGCTGGCGAAACGGCCGTCTGTCAAATCCGTCTCAACCAACCATTGGTGCAAGCCAAACTCTAGCGACAGTTGACCGCCTGCGGCGCATCCAGCGGTTCTAAAGAGAGGTAGGTCAGGCTGCGTAAAAACGCTTCCTGCGCCGCCGGCTGCCAGAAGCGGTGCTGCCAGTAGCGGCGGGCCAGCCCCAGTTTGCTCATCTGCTGGGCATAGGCAGTGGGCCGGATGGTGATAATGGCCTGGCAGCCGGCCGGATCGATCTGGGCCAAAAACAAGACGTCTTCACCGGGGTCCAGGGTGCGCTCACGCAGCCCCATTAGCCAATGGTAATAGTGATGGGTTGGCTCCAGGTAAACCACGTCCATTCCCAGGCGACCGGGCACAGGGCCATATACCTGGCGCAGCATGATGGTCCAGTCGGGAAAATAACGGTGACTGACGGCCTGGCTAACTTCGTCGATACGGCCGTCGCGCCGGTACAACACAGTCTCATCGGCAAAATAAATGATCGACTGGTCCGGTTGCAGGGGCAGGTCGGCCAGATTGAGCCGTACCGACTGGTCTCGCACCCAGCGGGCCTGCCAGGCAAAGTAGCTTTCCATGTGGGCCAGGGCAAAACCGAGCAGCAGGAGCAAGGCAAACAACCCTCCGGCCCGGTGCAGCCGTCCTCCGTTGCCGCCAAAGAGCAGGCGCAGCCCTACCAGCAGCAGCAAAGCCACAGGCAGCCCTGCCAGCAGCGTAAGGCGGCTGTCAAAGGCGTAGAGAGTTGGCAGTTTGTCTACAGCCACAAAGGGGAAAGCCGTTAAGATTAGCAGCAGAAGACCGGTGAGGAAAACGGCCGTATCTCGCCCCGGTATTCCTTCCTGAAAAAAAGTGAGCTGTTCCCAATGCCAGCGGTGGTTGAGCAGTAAATAGATGGCGGCTGCCAGCAGCAAAAGGGGCACAGGTATCAGCTCAAACAGCCGTGCCAACTGGCCCACCACCCCCAGGTTGGTAAACTGCCACCAGGCGTTGATGTTCAGCAGGTTGGCCAGGCTGATTTCATTGTAGTCGGCAAAGAGGCCGTGCGGAGGAAAGAAGAGGCGCATCAGACCCCAGTAAAGAAAGGGGAGCAGCAGAAAATCGGGGGTGCGGCCTACAATAGAGAACAGGTTAGTGGGGTGTTGGATATAGATACGGCCGATCCAGACCAGCCAAAAGCCAAAATAAAAAACCAGCAGCGCCGGATTGGTAAAGCTAAGCGCCAGACAAACCAACGCCCCCAGGCGCAGCCCTGTCCTTCGTGTAGCGTGCGTTGAGTTGTGCGGCGGTTCAACCAGGTGCAGCGCCAACCACCAGCCCAACAAAAATAGTGGGTAGGGCAGCAAATTCCAGGAATGGGAAATCTCCTGGGCATACTGGTAGGCAGGAAAGCCCACGCTCCACAGGGCCAGCAGCAAACTCTCGCCTCGCGTAAACCAGCCCAACTTTTGTGTTATTCCGTACAACAGCCAGCCTATGGCCAGCAGCGAACCAAAAGCGAACAATTTGTGGGCCAGGAGAAAATTGGGAAAAAGAGCCAGCAGCCGGTACAGATAGATGGTGTGGGGGATTCCCTGTTTTAAAAATAAATCGCCCAGCAAATCCCAACGGGCTTCACTCATGTAAGTGTAATAGAGCCAGCCATCATTATAAATGCCGTCATAAAGCAGCAGCAACCCATGCGCCAGCACGGTATAGCCGGTCAGGAGCAGGCAGGCCAGAAAATCAGGATGATTCAGTCGCATAATGGGTGGTATAATACCATTATTTACCAACCACTCACCAATTCTTCCCCATCCTTCAACTCAACCACCTTTGCCTGGCTGTCTACTGTTAAATCGGCCAGGTTTAGTTCTACAATGCGCCCGACCACACCCTTTGGCCTCACTGCCGCCGGGCGC
>JAWOIM010000197.1:0-34789 GCA_046484685.1 Chloroflexota bacterium
CTGGCGGCCAGGTCGTCGGTAATAATGCCGACAATGACGCCCGTTGTTTTGCCCTCCCCTTTCACCACATCGACAACCTGTCCCGTCACTTTGCCGTCAGCTACGCGCTTCCAAAAGTTGTATTTTTGGGTAGTGGTGTCAGCAATATGGCCTATTTGGGCAATTTGATCTGGGCGGGGACCGGTAGAGATGTAGACGGAAACGGCCGTTTCGCTGTACTCGCTTGGTTCATGGTAGAGGTAGAGGGCCTTACCGGGTTTGACGTGTTGCTCGATGATGGCCTGGCGGTCGCTCCCATCGTCATTTTGGAAGCTTACACCCACCACTTTGGTGACAAATGTGTAGTGGTCGCTGTGGTCACTCATGATTTCCTGCCAATTTGCTGGCTTATTGTTTCAAAATGAAACAGTTTCGGGTTGACAAACCCGAATCACCTCGCGTATACTTTGCACAACTTGTTTAATTTGCTTATAGATTGGAGATTGCCGTGGAAGAAAAATGGCTCACAACAACGGAAGTGGCTGAGCGGCTAAATGCCACCTCTCAGGCAGTGCGGGATTGGATTCGCGCTAAGCAATTCCCCAACGCGCGGCCAAAAAGCCCGGTGCCCAGAAGTCCTTTTGAAATTCCTGAATCCGATGTATTAGCCTTTGAAGAAAGACGGCGGCAATCCATTCACAATCAGTAGAAAAGATAAGAAAACGGCCGTTCCCCGGTACTCTCGCAAAGTTGGAGAACGGCCGTTTAAGCGAACCTTAACAGCCAAATAACTTGACCGTTTGAGCGGGCATCGGGATTCGAACCCGAGATGACAGCTTGGGAAGCTGTAGTGTTAGCCACTGATCCAGTATACAAAAAATGGCTGTGTTAGTGGGGTATAAAAGAGATACAAAAAAGTAACAATTACGGCTCTTCAAAATACCTTGCCCGCAATTCATCCTCGGTCCGCACGGCATAAACAGCGGCCGTAAACTCCGGACTGCTGTGGCCTAACCAGGCCGAAACGGTGGCCAGATCATAGCCGCCGTTGAGCTGACGGATGGCAAAACCATGCCGGAAGGCATGAGCGTTGCACCTGGGTGGATCGCCGGCGGCCTGCCGTAGACGCTTCAATAACGCTGACATACCGTTTCTGGTAAAACGGCCGTTGTGGCGCGTCGTAAACAGTGGCCCGTCAATCCCCGGCCGCTGCTTTATCCATTCAGCCAACAAGCTGGCCTCACGGCCCCGGCCGTAGACCCAGCGCGGCTTGGCCCCCTTTCCTACCACGTGAACGGCAAAGCGCCGCTCCCCATCCTCTTGCCATAACTCAAACCTTCCGGCGTCAGCGTCCATCCCGATTAACTCACTAAGCCGGCAACCGGTGGCCCACAGCGTGGCTACCACCGCCCGGTCCCGCGACAGGTCGGCCGCAGCCAGGAGCTTCTCGTAGCTGCCCCGGCTAATGGCTTTCGCCTGGCGTTGATTTTCCTGCAAGTAGGGAACGGCAGCGGCAGGGTTGATGGCGACGATACCATTGCGTTGCAGTCGGCCGTAAATGGTTCGCAGCGTTCTCAGATAGCTATTAATTGTGACCGGCCGGCAGCTATCGCCGGCAGCTAGCTCGCATTGCCAGCGATGAATATCTATAGGCGAAACGGCCGTTAGCTCCACATCTCCTAGGAATCGGATCAGGCTTCTAACAGCTACTCCAAACTGACGGCGTGTATCGGCGGATATGTCGATTATGCCGGAAGCGTTGGGGGCAGCCAGATCAGGAATGTGAGACAGAGGAATTTGTGCCGTTGCTTGTTTCAGCCAGTCAATAGCCATAGAGACAACCTCAAAAGTTATTTGGTATCCAACGTTGGATTTTACGGCCGGAAACGGCCGTTTAGTCATGGCGGCGTGGCCTGGTCGGGGCACGCCGTCTATTTTAATCATCTGCGATTATTTAGCAACTGAGTACATGGAAGTAATCATTGCTTTACTACATTAATAAACAGCAGCACAAACCGAGAAAGAACATTATTTACACAACACGGAGGCAACAATGTCAAAACTCAATGAATTACAACGCAAAATCAACGAAGCCGCGGCCGCCGGCAACGTAACCGAGGCTGCTCGTCTGTCGCAAATCTATGTCAAACTGTACAAGGAATTGGAGGAAACGGCCGTATCATGATGATTTCACCTGAGCTTAGCAACCCGGCCACCGTGCTGCACGTCCTGAGCTACAAATCATCGCTGCCGGTTTTGATTGCGATGTGTATGGACGATTGTCCGCGACCGGTCAAGGTCAAATGGCTCGAACGGCGCACCGGCATCACCAGGCACACCATCAATGAGAGTCTGATCTACTTGATGGAATCGCTGCAAATCGTCTTTCGCAGCGGCATCAAGCGGGCGTCGGCCTGGTGGCTGGCCAACGGAATCAGACAGCTACCGCTGCCATTCGTGCAGCATTTATCAGACGCAGACACGAGACCGTTCAACATGCTATCAGATGGACAGCAGATCAGCGTGGGATCTGACCACCGGACCATCGACGGCGGACCCGGCCGGCCTATTGCCGACCACCGGACCCCCGACCGCGAATCCGGCCAGCAAGCGCACCTGCTGCCATCCAGCGGCCAGTTGAACGGCTCTCATCATTCAATAATGGTGGATCATCCACCATTAACGCATGTTGTTGTTGATCATAGTATTAAAGATCATGATCTTGTAATAAATGATCAACAACAACAAGAGCCGATAATGGTGGAAAATTTACCATTATCGGCCAGCCCCACCCGGCTGTTGCTGCGCTGGATGGGTGTCGATGAGCCACTGCCCACCCAATTTGCCGATGCTGACCCGGCCTGGCCGCTGAGCTGCTACTGGTACAGCCAGGTGTGTGGAATGGGCAATCCGGCCGGCTACGTGGCCAAGCGGCTGCGGACCGGCCAGGGCTGCCCACGGCCGTGGGCAAAGCTGGCACACACCTGGTTGAGTATGACCACAGAGAATCAGCTTGTCCTGCTGGATGAGTTGGCCGACCCGTACACGCGGGCAACCGGCCGGATCAGCCTGCCGTCCGATTTTCCGTTTGTGCCCTATCGGGAGGTTTTGCAACTATACCGGGCGACCGGTGGTGAGTTTGTGCCGGCGGAGATGATGCCTGTGGATAAAGGTGTGGATAACGATTAAGGCAACAGCACCAAGCCCCGCCAAAAAAAAATGATCGATAAGGAGAATAACATGATTCAGAAACAACAAAGCCTCATCCAATTTGCAGAGTTAGACGACATGCTCAAGGAACTGAATCCCGGCGATGTGGTGCGAGTGCAGTCCATATGTATTACCGAAGCTGAAGGATACAACGGCCTGGTCTCTGTACGTTGCTGGGGCGTGGCCGTCCGCCACATTACCAAAAAGGGGTTGATTTTATCTTGCTGGCTCCCTGCTTACCGCACCCAGATTATGGGGCAAAGCGAGAAAGGTAAAGAGAAAAAGGGCTGGGAATTGACCTATGATATGGAGCAGCAAATTAAACCACATCTCAAAGCATTCGATCTGGATATACGTCCGGGCATTGTCTTTTTAGATTTGGGAGCCAGCTTGCTTGTAAAAGCGAATTGGGCCAATCGTCCTCAGAAAACGGAGCAAGTTGATGATGGAAATAGCAATTAAAGACCGGCCCGGCCCCAGCGCCACTGATGTATCCCAACGAATCATTGAGCCAGGTGATTTGATGGAATACAGCCGGCGCACATATTTCATCGATGACGACTGTGCCGATCTGGTACGGCCGTATGAGCGGCAGGTGCGGCCGGTGGCGGTGAAGGCTCCGTTACTGACTGCGCCGGCCCTGTGGCCTCACCGGCCGAAGGAGCAAATTGCTGTGGGTTACGCAGAGTATTTTACTGATGAGCGCTGCGCGGAGATTGCGCAGCGGGTAAGGGAAGGAGAAAGCTTTTCGTCCGTGTGCCACACCTATGACGCCTCGGCGCCGACCATTAAACGTTATCTGACGCTGGCCGGCTGGGATTATCTGACGGGATTACGGGCGGTGGCTAAGAAGCGGGAGCAGGCGGACAAGGTTGAGCCGGCGCGTTCGCGCGCGAACATTGAGGAAACGGCCGTTTCTGTGGCTGAGCCTGAGATGGTGGAGGAAACGGCCGTATCTGTAGCCGATGGCAAAACGGCCGTTTCTGTGGCTGACGGGCTGGATAGATTGATTAGCTTACGGCGGCTGACCCAGGAGCTGCAAGCTGCCGGCGTCGGTGTTGAGATCAGCGGGGAAATATCCGTAACATTACGCTTTTAAGCAAAAAGGCCGGTGTGTGACCACCAGCCTTTTTAGAGGGAATCTTTTTATGCAAAGACAAATGGATACTACCACTGTCACTACGATTGAACAAATATACCAACCAGGCGCAGCCTGGCTCAATGACGCTCTGGCCGACATCGTAGCCAGGCAGCCTGGCTACGTCTATTTGCTCCACCTGGCAGAGCCTATCGGCCAGCGGCAATCAGCAGCAGCGCGGGCAGCCCACGGCCTACCCCCTAGACAGAAGCAAAACTACAGGCCAACTGCCAGGCATTACCTGGGATGGTGTAAGGACCTGGCAGCGCGTATGCAGGCCCACCAACAGGGAAACGGCAGCCGGTTTATGGCGGCCGCGAAACGGTCTGGGGTTGATTTTCAAGTAGTGCGCGTTTGGGTCGGGGATCGGGCATGGGAACGGCAGCTAAAGGGGCGCAAAAATGCTCCCAGGCTTTGCCCGATCTGCAATAGCCCCATCCAGCGCAGTATTTTTGAATTAACGCCAGCCCAAATTGAATACGAACTAATTGGATTCTAGGAGACCACAATGACCCAACCAATAGCAGTTTCGCGAACCCCCGAACAGCGCGATGTGTGGCAGAAAGTCTTCGGCCGGCACTGGATGTACCTGGCCGATGATGTGGCGCGTTTTGCCGAGTTTCCGGACCACGGCCCCACCTTGTTCTATCTGCTGGACCTGGATCGGATAACCGACAATCAGATGACGGCGGCCGTCGAACATCTAGCCAACAAATTTGACCTTGACCTTGATCAGGTGCGGGCAGACATACAACAGCTTGGCCTACCGGTCCTGGTAGAAAATGTGGACGTTTGGTTTGCCTCACCAATAGAAGATATTACCCGCTATAACTCGCCTTGCCGGTGTGGTTTTGCGGGCAGACTGCCGGCCGGCTCTGATTGCCCGGCCTGCCAAAAGGAGACGAATTAACGTGACTGACAATTTCACCATTACCGGCGTAAAAAAAATCATGGTACATCACGATTCGGGCGCAACCCGATTCGACAGCGACATCGAACTAATGGCCGCCATGCGTGGCATTGACCGGCACACGCTGGCCAACGCATTAGGACTTTTTCATCTCGGTCGCGAGTTGGAGGATGATATGGAAGGAGTCGCTTGCTTTCTGCAAGCGGCCGGGGCTGATGTGGTCTGGGTGCTGCGCGGCGCACAATATGCCTCACTGGCTTACGACTTCAATCAATGTCCGTATTGTGACAGCCAGATCGAAATGGAGCCACTGGACCCAATAAACGACACATTTCAATGTACCGGCCTGGATCAACACCAGTTCCATATAAGCGACTTGCCTCATGGGGCCGAATTGCAAATAGCAGGCTCCCAAGCAGCCCCCCACCCCATGGTCATTTTAGCCAGGCTTCCGGCCGGCGATAATGGTCCGGCTGGAATTTCATTTTATGGTGAGACAAAAGGAGGTGATGCTTAGCGATTTGACACCAGACCACTGCCACCCTAACTGCTTATGGTCCTCTTCCTGGCAGTGGTCACAGAAACGGCCGTTTTCTGGCAGGATGATTGGCAACCCCTAAATGGAGAAAACGGCCGTTTTTTACAAACAAATAGCCCGCCTGGCAAATGGCTAACGGGCCACCAGGCGGGCTAAATCCAAACGGATTGTGCTGATTCTAGCACAGTCTGTCAATTCTCAAAGAGAGACAGAGAGGCAGTTATGACAGACATTATTAGTTTTGCGTTTACGTTCATGTTGTTTTTGGTAGATATATTCACGCTGTTTTTGATCGGCGGAATATTCTACATCATCGGTCTGGCCATTCATACGATGGCCAGCAACCGCACGCCAAGATGGGATTCCATCTTCTACGTGCTGGTGATCTTGATGATGGCCATATGGCTGGTGCGCTGGTATCCAACCCAGATAATCAGCAGCGTGCGTGTGTCGATGCAGGAGAGCCGGCCAGAAGCGGACCTGCTCCGTACTGAGGTACAGTATTGGCTGCCCGGCCTGGACCAGTGGCAGCCAACCCCGACCTGGGAACCGGCCCCGGCCGCTGCCCCGGTCGCGCCGCCGGCAGCCGACAAGATACCAGAGGAGGCCGTCGAGGTGCCACAGCCTCAACCTACGGAAACGGCCGTTTCACCCACGCCTATACCAACGACCACACCTACGGCCGTGGCCACCTTCGACCCGCACACCTGGAATCCGGCCACGCCGCCGCCCACACCGGAGAGACGACAATGAAACAGCGATTGATTGACCTCCGCGAACTGATGTGGGATCGGCCTGAGAACCGGCTGATCAGCATCTCACTGTTTGTGTTTTTCTGGACTGGTCTAGCCATCGGCCTGCTGGTGTTGGGGTGGTGGCTGTGGCCGGTGGCGTGGACCGACGCGACGCCGGCCCATCTGGACCCGACCTACCGCACCATCTACCTGCGCCAGACGGCCGACCTCTACGCCTACGAGCAGGATCCTGATCGAGTCATTGAGGCCCTGCTGCACTGGCGCGGCGACCGGGCTGCCTGCGACCTGGCCCGCCAGGTCGCTGATCCGGCCGAAAAGGCACGGCTTGTGATGACGGCTTATACGATCAATGGCATCGGTTGTACCTGGGAGGATTGACATGGAACTGACAGATACCCGCATCGGCATCATCTCATTCGCGTTCATGGCAGGTTTGATTGCCACGCAGACGCTGATCCAGGCTGGCCTTATTACCGCTCTGGTCGTTGGCCTGATGCTGGCCTACGTGCGCGGCTGGCTGACCGGAATCCTGAGTTACCTGGGGCCGCTGGTCTGGCGGCTGCTGGCCTGGCTGCGCTCATTTATGGTAAAGCCAGTAGATGAAGAGGCATTGTATGACCGCTATGACATATTGCTGGGGCGCGACCCGCTGACTGGCACGCCAGATGTAGAGAACCTGTCTGACCTACAGCATGTTGGGGTTTATGGCACAACCAGGTTCGGCAAGACGACTTGGCTACGTTCCATCCTGCACCATCTCATCAGTCACCACCGGCCGAGTGAGCTGCGCCTGGTCATTAGCGATCCCAAGCAGCTAGATTATGCCATCTATTCCAACTTATCGTTTCTGATGTGCCCCATTGCCAAAAACAGACGCGAAACGGCCGTGGTGATCGAGATGTTGATTACCGAGATGGAACAGCGGCAGGTGTTGTTTGGCGAGTTTGCCACACGCGATCTGTGTGACAATCTGGATCGGTATATAGAGCTAAGCGGCCAACAGCTACCGCGTGTGGTGGCCATATTTGACGAATTGGCCGATGTTGTCGAGCCTGGCAGCAAGGCCGAGGCTGATCTAATCCGCCTGGCCAAAATGGGTTTGGCGTTCGGAATCCAATTGATTCTGGGTACGCAACGGCCGTCAAGCAAGGTTGTGACTGGTGAGATCAAAAGTCAAATGTCATCGAAGCTCGTAACCTGGATGCCGACGAGCCGTGAGTATGGCGTGGTGGCGGAGATACCTAAGGAGATGTATCAGGAAATGCCGAGACAACGAGGCCGATTTATGGCCTATACGTCGAAGGGCTGGCGCTTTATGCAGGGTCGGCAAGTGCCAGATCGTCAACTGGTGGCATTGGCACGGCGGATGAGTGGCCGGCCGCGCCGCTGGCCCAGCACACCGGCCGGCGAAACGGCCGTTTCGCCATCGCCTGAATGGGATGGTGGCGATGAGGACAAAATGGAGTTAATCCGCCAATTTGCCGCTGAACTACATAAACGGCCGTCTATCAATGAAACGGCCGAGCGATTTGATGTGAGCCGGCCAACGGCTATTAAATACCTGAAAATGACGCTGGGAGAGGCTGAGGGGTAAAGCACAGGCAAAAGGTATGTTGTTTTACCCCCTACCTCTGGGGTTTACCCCATTTGACTACCCTATTTGACTACCTGCTTTACTACCTGATTGACTATGAATTTGACTACCTGGATTCCTACGCTGATTGTGATTTTTGCGCCGCCGCTGGCCGTGCTGCTGCTGCGCCGTCGCTGGTTGGCCTGGCGTCGGGCACGCATTAGCGGCCTGCTTATATCTATGTGGCTGGTCTCGCTGATGCCGGTGTGCAGCGTCATGGTAGAGATCGTTGCGCTGACGATTGTGGCGCATGAAGCCGCGGCTCAGGATGTTCGCACGCGAACAATGTCGGCATCTGTTCACGATGAACAGATCGCGGCGGCCGCCACGCGCCACCAGGTGGACCCGCAGTTGGTGGCGGCCATTATCGAGGTAGAGAGCGCCGGCAATGAAACGGCCGTTTCGCCGGCCGGTGCGCTGGGCATTATGCAGATTATGCCTGATACGGCCCGGGACCTGGGTCTGCAACGGCCGTTTGATGCCGGCGACAACATCGAGGCCGGTACGCGCTATCTGGCCTGGCTGATTGATTATTTTGGGGGTGATGTGGAAACGGCCGTTATGGCCTACCACGGTGGCCCCGGCCGGCTTCAGCGCAGCGGGCCGCGAGACATTGACCGGGAATATTTGCGACTGGTGCAGGTTGCCTATGAGCGGCAGCCGGTGGGCACCGTCCGGCTGCCTTATGCGCCAGGCACGCTCTACACGGCAATGGACAATTATCCGCATGGTGATGGCAACTGGCCCGGCCGCGACTTCCTGGCCCCCTGTGGCTCGCCGCTCCTCAGCCCTCTGGACGGCTGGGTGGAACGCACCGGCCGTGATTCCTATACCGGCCCCTGGGGCAGCGAGAATACCTATTTGCTTATTACGGCCGGTGAGGTTGAGGTGATGATGATGCACGGCCGTTACTCGGTGGCGGCCGGGCAGCGGGTGCAGCAAGGCGATTTGATAGGATTTGTGGCCAATGAGGGTAACAGCTCGCAGTGTCATGATCATATATCGGTGAGAGTAAACGGCCGTTTGGTCGATATTTTAGGTTTATTAGCAGATTGAAAAGGAGTATGACGATGCAATATATAGGACTTGATCTCGGTTTTGGTAATATCAAAATTTTTTCAGAGCAAGGCGGCCTGGTGCTGCCCAGCCACGTGGCCACTGCCGGCCAGGCCGTGACGGTTGCGGCTGATGACGGATTGCACACCGGTAAACGCCCTGACCTGGTGGAGCTGGACGGCCATCAATTTTATGTGGGCACGGCTGCCCACAGTTGGGGGCGGCCCATCGAGGCGCTGGATTACGGCCGGCTGCACGGTGGGCCGGAAATCCGGGCACTGGTGTACGGTGCCCTTTCGGCCCACGAATGTGATGGGCCGGCCACCTTATACGTTGGGCTGCCGTTGGAGCCATTGAGCGGCGATGCAGCCAACGTGGCGGCGACGGTGGCCAGCATCCGGGAATGGCTCTGCGGCCGCCACGCCTGGCGCATTAACGGCCGTTCGCGGCAGATTGAGATCGCCGCCGTGAAAATTAGCAGCCAGCCGGCCGGCGCGTACTTTGATTACCTACTAAACAACGACGGCCGGCCGCATCCGCAGCGGGCCGGGCTGATCAAGGAGGAAGTGGGGGTGGTTTCGCTGGGATTCAACACGCTGGAACGGCTGGTATTACGTGAGGGTGAAATTGTGCAGCGATTTACGGCCGGCAGCACAAGCGGGGTACGGCGGCTGCTGACGTTGCTCAATACTCAGGGCGATTACACGCTGGGTGAATTGGATGATTTGCTGCGCTCCGGCGGGCTGCATGAGGATCGGCTGAACCCGGCCCTGGATACCTGGGGCCGTGAGGTTGTCGGTCAATTGGAGGCAACCTGGGGCACGAATTGGCGGCGTTTCGGCCGTATTCTATTGGTCGGTGGCGGTGCCTTAATCCTGAACGGTCGTTTGATGCCAGTCTTTCGCGGCAAGGCAACATTGGCCAGCGACCCGGTATTGAGCATTGCCAAAGGGCTGTATAAGCTGGCCCTATTCCACCAACAGCGGGGGCAGGCATGAGTGCAGGACGGCCGTCGCTGGATTGTGAGGTTCATGTGATCCGCATCGCTCTGTCTTTGCGAACCGGTGAAGACAATGACCTGATCCAGTGGTTTGAATCGCTGCCGCCGCGGGGTCGCAGCGCGGCTGTAACTGCGGCGCTGCGATCTGGTGATGGGGTTCAGGCATTTGAAACGGAAACGGCCGAAGTTGATCCCGCAGCCCTGGAAATGGCTTTTTCCGATCTGACTTTTTAATAGGGAATGTTTGTTACAAAAAATAAGATAGTAATTTTTTGTAACAACTCAGGATGGCAACATGAAACGAATGACAGATGATTACGTCCACATTCGCCATAGAATGACGTTGAAACCATCACATGATTACATGCGATTATTGGAAGCCCTGGCCGAATTCTGCCGGCATAATCCAACTGTGTCAGAGCATTTGGATTGGTTTCTCCGAGCGTATGCTGATGAGGACTGGGCCAGCGCCAGCGCCAAACAGAAGGAAGGATTAAATGAACATCTTTAATTTACTCTGGTTTATCGTCGGCTGCGCCAGTGGCTATGTGGCGACATTGATGATCATATTTATTATGACGGTGGATAGAGACGGCCGTTTGCCCTACGAACCGCCGGCCATTAAATGTGAGTATATGATCGGTGTCAATGGCCAAAACGGAGAAAGTCATGAACGATGAATCTAAATTAGCCTGGATACTACGCCAGTTGATTACCAGCGAAACGCCAAAGAAACGGCCGTTACCGCACGGGTTGGCACTCTCCTGGCATCCCGCTGGTGACGACGGCATTTGTGAATTATGGATTGGGAGGCGTGACAGCCAGCCGTCCGAGCAGGAAGATCGAACTGTGCTGGGCGAATTGGCCGCGGCCGCCAAAGCAGAAGGTCTGACAATCGCTGAGATGCGAATGTCACCGGGTCAGCATATTCGAGGCCGGCGCGGGTCATATGGCGTCACCATTTTTCGCTTTCGCCTATACAAGCAACCGCCATTGCCATTGAGTTAATGTGTAATGTTTGCACGCAAACATACGGAGGAATTATGAGCCTTTACGACATACCCTTATCTATCATCCGAGATAACCCCTGGCAAACACGCCTGGCCATCGACCCCGATCACGTTGCCGAATTGGCGGCTGACATCAAACGCAATGGTCTGCTGCAGCCGGCCGTGGGCCGCGTTGTCTTCGACACGGCTGCCGAATTCCGCATTTTGTCCACTGACGATGTGAAAAAGCTAAACGAGACCGATATGTTGGGCAGCCAGCGAGGGATATACGTGCAGCTGGCCCTGGGCCACAATCGCCGGGCTGCGTTTGGCGTGCTGGCCGCTGACGAGCCGGACAAATACGGCCGTCTCCCCATCCAGATCGGCTACTACACTGACGAGCAAATGGCCAAGATGGCCTGGTCCGAAAATGAGCAGCGCCTGGACTTATCGCCGCTGGAAGAGGCCCAGGCCATCCAGAAGGCCATGACCGACTTCGGTTGGTCCCAGGCCGCGGCCGGTGAGAATTTCGGCCTCGGCCGCGCCACCGTCGCCAATAAGCTACGCCTGCTCAAATTGCCAAGCGAGGTTCGGGAGCAGCTCCACAGCGGCCAGATCAGCGCCCGCCAGGCGTCGGCAATGCTGCCACTCTACAGCCTGCCCGAATCGGCCCTAAGCTGGGCTGAAGACATTCACTCTCGGCTTCCGGAATGAGCAGGCAGCCATCGTGTGCCTATGCTGTGGCCTCGGCTCAGCCAACATCGGCGACATTGAGAGCCGATATTGTGGCTTTTGTAATGCGTTCCATTAACAACAAGAGGTGTTCGCGTGCGAACACCCCGGCAAATTTGCCGGGGTAATGTTTGATTTTGGCTAACCAAATTCAAACATGATTATCCTCATGAATATAGGTGTGATTAAAGCCCATGATTAAACCCTATGATCCGCTCATAGGGTTTAATCATGGGCTTTACCTCTGGATGCTGCCCGCACTACTATTAGCAGGTGGCTATGCTTCCGTAATTGTGTATAATGTACACTATGTATACGAACGGCCGTTCTTATATCCGCACTACCGACCACAGCCGGGCTGCAACCTGGCAACGGATTTTCGGCACCGACCGTCTCCCGGTCCGGGCTGACCAGCCGCGTTGGATTTGTGACCGCGCCGGCGAACGGCTGGTCTACGATCTCGATATGTCCCAAATGCCGGGGCCAGCCGTCCACTGTTTGGCGGCACATGTGGCACGCCTGGCACGGCAGCCATACATGTTAGTGCTGTCGGATATTGAGTCGAGGGGATTCTGGGTGGATGCAGCAGACTGTTGGGTGGAAGAGGAAACGGCCGTAGATAAACGGCCGTTTTTTCTTTACCCTGATTTTGTGGGGGGCTATGCCTATGCCTAAGCGGGCACAACGGCCGTGTAAAGCGTTGGGGTGTGGCAACCTGGTCGATGCGGGCTATTGTCCGGATCATGAGGGGGCTAATGGGCCAACGGTGTACGATGAGCAACGGCCGTCGGCCGCCAGGCGTGGCTACGACCACACTTGGCGAAAGCTGCGACGCATGATACTGAGGAGACATCCATTGTGTGCCGACCCTGATGGCGTCCACGCCGCAAGGGGGGCCGTGGTACGGGCCACGGACGTGGACCACATCACACCATTGGCAGATGGTGGAACCAACAACACAAACAACCTACAACCGCTCTGCCACTCATGTCACAGCAGGAAAACGGCAGTGGAGTCGAGCGGCTGGGGCGGCAGGGGTAGGGGGGAGTCAGAATTTATCGTCGGCCGAAGCTAGACCGTTCGGGTGGTAAAATTATTTCGGCCGCGAATTAGCCGAAAAACCCGCAAAGGTATATAACAGTTATGTCAACTCCTGGCAGGAAACCTAAACCAACTCGATTGAAGGAAGCCCAGGGCAACCCTGGGAAACGGCCGTTACCGAAACGAGAGCCGAAACCACAGACGGAAGTCAAGCGGCCCTGGGGTCTGGGGCAGGGGGAACAGCGGAAGTTCTGGGACCAGCACGCCGGCGAGTTGGAGCGGCTGGGGGTGCTGACGGGGGTGGACACGGCTGCCTTCCGGCTGATGGCTGAGCATTATGCGTTTGCGGTGCAGGCCGCGAAGGAATTGAGGGCGGAGGGAACGCTGACAGTGGAGGGCCGGGAGGGGCCAAAGAAACACCCGTTGCTTCAGGCGCTGCGTGACAACAGCCTGGCCTTCAAGGCGTATGCGACCGAATTCGGGATGACGCCCTCCAGCCGGGCGAGGTTGCACTTGCCGCCGGAAGCGGAGCAGCTCAGTATAGCGGATGCGCTCTTCCGGGCGGTGGAGGAAGCGATTGATGAGTGATAGGAATTTGCAGGTTGAGGTTGTGATGAATGATATGCCGAAGATGACGATGGATGTAACGATCAGGGTGCAGCATGGGTGGCGGCTGCGACTGCGGTTGTGGCTGGGAACGTGGCTGCTTGGTTTGGCGGCGCGGGTGTTGAATTCTGAGATTGAGATCGTCATCGAGGAGTGATAATGGGGCTGCGCTTCACGGCGGAGCAGTATATTGATGATGTGCTGAGCGGAAAGGTGGTGGCTTGCCGCTGGGTGCGGTTGGCGTGTGAACGGCACCGGCGTGATTTGGAGTTGGGCCACGAGCGGGGATTGTATTTCGATAAGCGGAAGGCGATGGTGGTTATCGCCTTCTTTTCGATCTTGCGGCATAGCAAGGGAGAATGGGCGGGGCGGCCGGTGCTGCTGGAGCCGTGGCAGCAGGCTCATTTGTGGATATTGTTTGGGTGGCAGCGGCAGGATGGCACGCGCCGATTCCGTACCAGTTACATGGAGGTGGCCAGGAAGAACGGTAAATCTACCATTGCGGCCGGGGTGGGATTGTACCTGCTGGTAGCAGATGGGGAGCCTGGCGCGGAGGTTTATACGGCGGCGACGAAAAGAAAACAAGCGAGAATCATCCACCAGGAGGCGATTCGGATGGTGCGGCAGTCGCAGGAGCTGCGGCAGGAGCTGCAAATCCATGTGGATAATATTTACAGCCGGACAAACTACTCCAAGTATGAGCCGCTGGGCCGGGATAGTGAAACGGAAGATGGGCTAAATGTGCATGGGGCGCTGGTCGATGAGCTGCACGCGCATAAGACGGGCGGCATGTGGGATGTGCTGGAGACGGCGACGGGATCGCGCCGGCAGCCGTTGATGTATGCGATTACGACGGCCGGCACGAATCGGCAGACGATTTGTTTTCAAATGCACGATTACACCAAGAAGGTCCTGGAAGGCACGGTTGAAGATGATGCCCATTACGGCATCATTTACTCGCTGGACCGGGAAGCAGGGGAGGGGGTGAGCGAGGGGGATATTGAGGATTGGACGGATGAGGCTTGTTGGATTAAGGCCAATCCTAATCTGGGTGTGAGTAAGAAGCTGGATAATTTGCAGGATAAGGCAACGAAGGCGAAGGAGATGCCAGGCCGCCGCAGTGTCTTCCAGCAGAAGGAGTTGAATATCTGGGTGCAGGCGGCGGGCCGGTGGATTCTGCCGGAGCGGTGGCGGGCCTGTGACCTGGGGCCGGTGGATATGGGCCGTCTGAAGAAACGGCCGTTTTGGGGTGGCCTGGACCTGGCTTCGACGCTGGACCTGACGGCGTGGGTATTGGTTTTTGATCCGGATGAGGAGGGGGTACGGCCGTTGCTGGCCCGCTTCTGGCTGCCGGAAGATAACCTAATGGCGCGGGTCAAGAATGACCGGGTGCCGTATGATGTCTGGGTGGATCAGGGGTATATTGAGCTGACGCCGGGCAATGTAGTGGATTATGATTTTATCCTGGCGCAGGTAGAAGAGGATATGGCCGAGTTTGAAAATAAGGAGCTGGCTTTTGACCCCTGGAACGCGACGCATGTGTCGAACAAACTGGGGGAAAAGGGGGCCACGATGGTGGAGTTTCGGCAGGGGTTTGTGTCGATGAATCCGGCAGTGAAAAGTTTGGAGGTGGCCATCCAGAAGCGGACAATCAACCACATGGGGAACCCGGTCCTTACCTGGATGGCTGACAATGTGATTATGGTGAGTGACCCGGCCGGGAATCAGAAGCCGGATAAGAGTAAAAGTATTGAGAAGATTGACGGGATTGTGGCGCTGTTGATGGGCCACCAGCGGGCTGTACTAGCCGGTGGCGGTACGACCGCCTCGGTATATGAAGAGCGGGGGTTAATGGGCATATGAGTACAAGAGAAAATGGGATCAAACTGCTGAATAATTTACTGGAAGCACATGGCACAATCTATGTATTAGTACCATCGCTAATTGGTGCC
The DNA here is from genome assembly GCA_046484685.1 of Chloroflexota bacterium. Classification (GTDB taxonomy): domain Bacteria; phylum Chloroflexota; class Anaerolineae; order Promineifilales; family Promineifilaceae; genus SLGK01. The sequence goes on from JAWOIM010000197.1 coordinate 15,540, forward strand.
GACTGGCTGGATACGGCAAAATCTAAATGGGTAGAGCTAGAGATGGAAATGGGGGTCTCATTTGCATACAAAATGCTGTTCCATCTGCCGGCCGGTAATGTCAATCTGGATTTATTTGAGATGATTGTGATAGGCCGGCAGTTTTATCGGCTGGTTGAACCAAAGCGCCCGGATGATTTTGCGCTGGGGCTGCGGATGATTCTTCTTAGCCGGCGGCCGGCAGACAATGGGGAAAAATGATGGATAGATACGATGTGATGGCGCTGGTGGGGCTGGTGTTGGTGGGGGTTGGGTTGTGGCTGGTGTCTATTCCGTTGGCGCTGGTAGCAGTGGGTGGGCTGCTGATGGTGGGGGCGATGCTGGGGGCACGCCGTAAATCTGCGGGCAGCAGGAATGGCTAATGGACGACCAGATCGGCTATGTGGAGATTCGGCGGCTGAGCAAGCTGTTGTTTGAGTATGATCCGGACCGGGATTTGGTGCGGATCAAGCTGCGGGGGCGGGATGAGCCGATTGTGGTAGATTTACGGGAATATTGGACGGCTGGCCGGTTTGAGAATGCCAACCGGCCGGGCCACAGGGAAATGGTGAAGGAAATATGAATGAGAATGAATTGCTAGAAGGTTTCAAGTCTATGAGAGAGAGGCACAAAAAGCGGGAAGAGGGGCGAATGCAGGAAACGGCCGACCTGATTTATGCTTTCTATCGGCAATTGATTAGAAAAGGGATGCCGCAAGAGGCGGCGACGCATATTACAGGATGTTATGTTGCGGCTGCAGCGGAGCGGCCGCGGCGGCCCAGAAGCACTTTTGATATGGATTCTCTGTACAAGGATAGTAGGGAATAATGGACGAAAAAAACGAGCTATGGATGCAGGAAATGGCACGGCGGGCAGAACAGAGTGAGGCGGCAGCGGCTGACTTTGCAAATACTACGGCTACGTTTCATTTGAGATTGCTTGAGCGGGGTGTGGGACAAGCTGAGGCAGCGCATATCACCGGTTGTTATGTGGCAAGTTTGGTAGCGGGAGCCACAGGAGGAAAGCGCAATGGGTAAAAAGGTTGTGTATTTAGAAACGGCCCGGATGGGTGGTAAGTCAACAATTGCGAAGGTTGCGTATTCAGATGCACCTGCGAACGTTGATGATGATGAGCTGCCAGAGTTGGTTCGGGCGGTAATATCTGCGTATGGTGAATCGCCTATGACGAGGGCGTTGAGGGTTTCGGCCGAGATAGAGAAGTTGCTCAAGGAGTAGCTGTATGGAAATTACAAAAGTTGAAATTGGTGAACACATTATAGGCATCCAAGAGGTAGAAGGGCAAATGCTCTATTTACCGCTTATGGACAATGATGAACATAAACACTATTTTTGTTGGAGCTTAGAAGCTGCTTTGATAACCCGGCTTTACTACATGAGACATCAGACCATAAATGACATGTTTCTGATCAACATTATGCACGAACTGGGAATAAAAGATAATCAGCCGGGGACAACATATAACTGGCCATCGACCAGGCTTGCTGTTTTAGCGACTGTTGACGGCCGTACAGTAGAGATTTCGCGCACTTTCGGGCGACAGTGAAACGGCCGTAACCAGTTACAGACTAAGCTCTTCTAGTCGGCTCCATATAGCCAGGCGCTCTAAACGGGGCATTCGTTGCAAACCATCAGCCCATCGCTCTGCCTTACGTTTTATTCTTTCCCGCTCTCTGAAATTGTCACCTAGATGACTGTAATCGTGCAATCGTTTTGGTTCTGGGTAGTTCATCCACAGATACTCTTTAACTGGCCGCCCACTGCGAGTATAGGTGTCGAAGCACGTTGTATTCCAGTTGCTTAAGTATTGTTTATAAAGGGGACTGTTATAGCTGGAGATAGCTACCATGCACGGCAGTTCCTGAATAATTCCCAGCAGGCTGGCATGTTCTTTTTGCGTGGCAAACTCATGTCGATACAACGGACGGTGACTGCTACGGGTCTTCATAAGGTATGGTGGATCAAGGTAGACAAACTCACCGCCTTGAAACGAATAGTTAGCCAAAAAGTCTAATGCGTTTTGGCGTTGGAACCACCAGGTAACATCGTCACTTATGACGGTGGCCGCGCCTATCGTCAAATCTGGCGATTGGTGCCGGCCGCTATCGCTAGATTTAACGATGTCGCCGGCAGTCGCCCGCAGTGCCTCAAGGTCCAGGTCAATGCCGATGTTCATTTGTGCCGGCCGCTTGTTTAGAGCGACTGCCCCCCCTCCCAGAAATGGTTCTATGTAAGTGGTGTGAGGTGGTATTAAGTTGATGATTTTTTGGTATAGGTTACCTTTTCCGCCTGGATAGCCCATCGTGCTTCCCCTTTCATCGAGTATCGTTAGATATGACGTTGCTGAAGCATCGCCTAATGTAGCGATGCTTTCCGGATCCTATCGCTAGATGTGACGATGATTACCGGTTCCCATCGCTAAATGTGACGATGATGGCCATTATCGCTGAAAATGACGATGGTGTCAAGCGGCCGCTATCGTTAGATGTAACGATGGTGCAGCAAAGAACGGCCGTAACCAATGGGAGGCTACGGCCGTTTCTGGGACATTGCTTTGAGAAATGGAAAAGGCCCGGCCTGTAAATAGGCTGGGCCTTTTCTGTGGGCTATGCCCAATTTTGCCCCACATAAAAGGGGAAAAATTCCGGTGCGGGCTATGCTCCCGGTGGGCCGGTCTCCTATTGGTATAGGGGGAGGGGATAGTCACCGGCTTGGGTTGAATCAGCAGGTCGCCAGCGACTCAACTCCGGGGAGAGTTTAGCACGGCCGTTCTGTTGGGGCAAGCGGTAGGCTTGACGGATTGGGGCAGGTTGTTGTACTATTGAATCAAATTTAGCTGAGCGCCTTTGAGCGCCGCCTGGTGTCTGTGAGTGCCTTCGAGCGCCGCACCGATAACCGGGCGGCGCTTTTTTTTGTTTACTTGTGGATTGCAATGGGATTCTTGACAGGCTTATTTGAAAAGCGAGCGTTGGAGATGCCGGCAGCCTGGGAGCGATGGCTGGGGAATATGGATGCGGCATCGGGCGTGACGGTGACTGAATATAATGCGCTGCAATATGCGGCAGTGTTTGGCGCGGTGAGGATTCTGGCGGAATCCTGCGCGGTGCTGCCGCTGCTGACTTACCGACGACTGGACCGGCGCGGCCGGGAACGGGCGTCGGATTTCTATTTGTATGACATCCTGGCCAAGAATCCGAACCCGGAGATGACGGCGTATGAGTTTCGGGAGACGCTGACGGGCCACCTGGCGACGTGGGGCAATGGCTACGCGGAGATTGAGTGGGGCAATGATGGCCGGGTGCGGGGGCTGTGGCCGCTGCGGCCGGACCGGATGCGGGTACAGCGTATCAATGGGGAACTGGTCTATCGTTTTTCGTTGGGGACGGGTGAGCCGAAGCTGCTCTCTTCGATGCGGGTGCTGCACCTGCGTGGCCTGGGATTTGATGGGTTGGTGGGCTATTCGCCGATTGCGCTGCAGCGGCAAATGTTGGGGTTGGGGATGGCGGCCGAGGAATTTGGGGCCAGATTCTTTGGCAATGACGCGCGGCCGGGCGGTGTATTGGAGCATCCGGGGGAGCTTAGCCCCAATGCCCATAAGAATTTGCTGACGAGTTGGGAGAGCCGCCACCAGGGATTGAGTAAGCAGCACCGGATTGGCATCTTGGAAGAGGGGATGAGCTATAAGCAGATCGGGATTCCACCCGGCGACGCGCAATTTTTAGAGACGCGCCGCTTCCAGAAGGAAGAGGTGGCCGCCTGGTACCGGATTCCGCCCCACATGATGGGCCTGATGGAGCGGGCCACTCACAATAATGTGGAGCATATGTCGATTGAGTTCGTCAAATTTACGCTGCTGCCCTGGCTGACGCGCTGGGAGCAGCGGGTAGAGAAGCAGCTCCTACTGCCCAGCGAGCGCGGCCGGCATTTTGTGGAGTTTCTGGTGGACGGGCTGCTGCGGGGTGATGTGGAGAGCCGCAGCCAGGCGTATGCTGTTGGCCGGCAGTGGGGCTGGTGGAGCGCCAATGATGTTCGTCAGATGGAGAATCAGGGACCGGTGGAGGGGGGCGACGTGTACCTGGTGCCTCTGAATATGGTACCGGCCAATCAGGCAGGGGCCGGTTTAATGGCCGGGCCTGGTGAACGCAGTGTGGGGCTGCGGCGGCTGCTGGATGTGGGCACCTCTGTGGGGCTGCCGGCAGGAATGACAGACGGGAACGGCGCTGAGCAGCGGGCAGAACGGGCAGAGCGTGGCCGGCAGGTGGCGGCGCTGCGACACCGGTTGCAGCAGGTGCAGGCACCGGTGTTTGCCGACGTGATCGGCCGGGTGCTGCGTCGGGAGATTGCCGACGTGGGCCGGCAGGCTGAGCGCTGGTTGGGGCAACGCAGCCTGGCAGAGTTTGAGGATTGGCTGACGAATTTTTACAACGAGCATGAAACCTGGGTGGCGGAGCAGATGGGGGCGTCGATGCTGGCCTATGGGGAGATGGTGGCCACGGCCGTGGGTGAGGAGCAGGCAGCGGCCGCGGCTGATCTGCCGGATACGGATCAATTTTTGCGCAGCTATATTTTGAGCTATGCCACCAGGCATGTGGCCCGTAGTGCAAAGCGATTACGGGAGGCGCTGGCGCAGGCGGATCCGGGTGAGGAGATGGCAGCGCTGGATGAGGTATGGACTGACTGGCGCGACCGGCGGCCGGCCGGAGATGGGCTGGATGAAAGCGGCCGGCTGAATAATGCCGTGACGCTGGCGGTACTGACTGTGCTGGGGGTGCGGAGTAAGGCGTGGGTGGCCTTTGGCGATAGCTGTCCCTACTGTACGGAGTTGAGCGGGATGACAGTGCGACTGGAGTATGACTTTGTGGATTTGGCGGAAGGAATTACGGTGGCCGATTTGCCGCCGCTGATTCCGTCGCGCCGGGTGGGGCATCCGCCGGCGCATCGTGGCTGTGATTGTTTGATTGTGGGTGGATAAAAGGTGACTTATGAGTAGCCAATATTTAATTGAGCGTCGATTTGTGGATGATGTGGAGATGCGTGTCGATAAAGACGGCCGTATCGAAGGCTATGCGGCCGTCTTCAATGAGTGGAGCCAGAATCTGGGCGGCTTCCGGGAGCGGGTCGCGCCGGGGGCATTTACTAATACGCTGGCTGAAGGGGCGGACGTGCGCGCTCTTTTTAATCATGATCCGAATGTGGTATTGGGCCGGCGCAAATCCAAGACGCTGGAGGCGGTGGAAGACAGCCGGGGGCTGCAATTCCGGGTTTCGCCGCCGCAAACACGGACGGTGGAAGAGATGGTATTGGAGCCGATCCGGCGCGGGGATGTAAGCGGGGCCTCTTTTGATTTCCGGGTACGGGGCAAAGAGGGAGACCACTGGTGGGAAGAGGAGGGGTGGACGCTGCGCGAACTGCGGGATGTGGATTTACGCGAAGTGGGGCCGGTTACCTATCCGGCCTATACGGGCACGGACGTGCAGGTACGCAGCCTGGTGGCCATTGATTCATTTTTGCGGAGCGCGCGGCCAGGGGCTGAGGCCGGGATGGTGCAGCGCATGATTGAGCAGTTGCAGACACTGCTGGCGGAGACTGAGAGCCAGGCGGACGATGTTTCTGAGGCTGAGGAAGCAACCAGGGCGCAGGCGCGGCTGGTGGACTTCCAGCAGCGGCGGCGGTGGCTGGAACTGGCGCAATTGGTTTAGTAATTGATTTAGCACTTAACAGATTGAAGTGTTCGCGTGCGAACATTTCGCATGGAGGATAGGACGATGACTTTGGAAGTGATGGAACTGCGCCGGCAGCGGGCCAACCTGGTGCATGAGGCGCGTAATTTATTGGAAGCGGCCGAGGGTGAAAACCGGGATTTGTCGGCCGAAGAGCAAACGCAGTGGGATCGGATGATGGGTGATGCCGGCACTTTGGGCACGCGCATTCAGCGGGCTGAGCAAATTCGCAGCCTGAGCGCCGATCTGGGTGATGTGGAGCAGCGCGGGACGCGGCCTGATCCGGAGGATGGCCAGGGCCGAGGCGATGAACTGACTCAGGAATTCTTCAGCCGGGGGATGCGCCTGGTGGGTGAGAGCCGCAGCGATTGGCAATCTGATCAGGAATGGCAGCGATTGGTACGGGCCAGCCGGTCGGAGCCGCGGCAGGCAATGACGCAGTATCTGCGGTTTGGTCGGGATGTGATGCCCCCTCACCAGGTGCGTAACTTGCAGGCCGACAGCCAGCCGAAGGGCGGCTATCTGCTGACGCCGCTGCAATTCGTGGACATGCTCATCAAGAATGTGGATGACATGGTGTTTTTGCGTCAGTGGGCTACGGTGCTGACCCTGGGGTCGGCGGAGAGCCTGGGCGCGCCTACGCTGGAATCTGATCCGGCAGATGCGGACTGGACCAGCGAGCTGAAGACCGGCCAGGAAGATGACAATATGGAATTCGGCCGGCGCGAACTGCATCCCCACCCGCTGGCAAAGCGGATCCGGATTAGCCGCAAGCTGCTGATGAAGCTGCCGAATGTGGAGAGCTTTGCGGCGCAGCGATTCGGGTACAAATTTGCCATTACCTGGGAGAAGGCGGGGATGCTGGGCACCGGGGCCAATCAGCCTCTCGGTGTCTTCGTGGCCTCCAACCAGGGTATCAGCACGGCGCGGGATGTGGTCGGTGGTAATACGGCGACCTCCATCACGTTTGACGGGCTGATCACGTCGAAATATGCGTTGAAGGGGCAGTATTGGCCGCGGGCGCGCTGGCTCTTCCACCGGGATTCGCTGGCCCAGATCGCGAAGTTGAAGGACCTGGAAGATCGGTATCTGTGGCGTGAATCGGTGCGAGCCGGCGAGCCGGACCGGCTGCTTAATCTGCCGGTCTTTATGAGCGAGTATGCTCCGAATACCTTCACGGCCAATCAGTATGTCGGGATGTTGGCTGACTTTAGCTGGTACTGGATTGCCGACAGCATGAGCTTCGACATTCAACGGCTGGATGAGTTGTATGCCGAGAGCAACCAGGTGGGCATGATTGGCCGCCTGGAGAGTGACGGGCAGCCGGTGTTGGAAGAGGCTTTTGTACGGGTGCAGTTGGGCAGCTAAATCATAATCCGTGAAGCGTGAAGCGTGAAGCGTGAAGCGTGATATGCGATTGATGGAGGATTGAACGATGAACTTGAGTAAAGCGGTAAAAGTAGTGTTTGCGGCCACGGCGGCCGGGGCGGCCACAACGGACGTTGAGGGTGCCGTGATTGATATGCAGGGGTATCTGGGCTGTGCGTTTGTGGGCCGGATAGCGGTAGGAGCCGCCGGTAACTTTGCCTATGCCCAGCAGGGGGCTGCGTCGAATTTGTCGGATGCGGCTGATCTGCCTGATACGCAGACGGTCATTGCGGACGACAATGATTCGTTCCTGGTGGATGTGTACCGGCCGGAGAAGCGATACCTGCGCGTGGTGGTAGAGCGAGGCACATCGACGGCGACGGGCGACATCTATGCGCTGTTGTATGACCCGGTGAAACAACCGGTGGCGCATGGGGCAACTGTTGAAGATACGCTGGCGGTCAGCCCGGATGAGGGAACGATTAGTTAAAACATGATGGAGGCGAAACGTGATGGGCTTGACGCCCGTCACGTTTCGCGCCTGGCGTTGGCGGTGCATGCACCGGAGGTGGATGGTATGGCTAAGGAAATGAGGATCAAGATGAATACGGCAGCAGCCAGTCCAAAGTGGCAGGCGTCGCCGCAGCAGGAAGTGACGGTGCCGGCGGCTGAAGGCAAGGTGCTGATAGAGCGGGGGTTTGCGACGGCCGTGGTACCGAAGGGAGAAACGGCCGTTGTGCCGGCGTCTGGGCTACGTAACCGAGGAGATGAGCCGGTTACGGCCGTTTCGGGCATTGGGCCGGCGACGGCCAAATTGCTGGCCACGATTGGCATCGAGACGGTGGCGCAGTTGGCCGGGGCGACGGTCGAGCAGTTGGCACCGCTGGATGGTGTTCGCGAAGAAACAGCAGAGCAGTGGTTAGAGGGGGCACGGGCTTACCTCGATGGCTAATCGAACCAGTGGCAGCCTGGCGGTCGTTGTGCCTCCGCAAATAGAACCGGTGGACCTGGAGAAAATCCGGGGCCACCTCCGGATCGACATTGGCGAGGAGAACAGCGAACTGGCCGGCTACATCAGCGCGGCGCGGGTGATGGTTGAGGAGCAGACGTGGCGGGCGCTGTTGACGCAGACGTTGCAGTATCGCCTGGACGCCTGGCCTCAGGGCCGGGAGATTCTGCTGCCGCGGCCGCCGCTGCAATCGGTATCGAGCGTGACCCTGCACCTGGCAGATGGCAGCAGCGAGGTGTGGGATGATGCGGCCTACCTGGTGGACCCGGTGGCAGAGCCGGGGCGGTTGGTGCTAGGGCCGGGCGAATCCTGGCCACGGGGGACGCTGCGGCCGGCTGCCGGCATTGTCATTGAGTATGTGGCAGGCTGGCCGGGGGTGGACGCGGTGCCGATGCCGATTCGCCAGGCGATTCAGTTGATGGTTGGTGATTGGTATGAGAACCGGGAAAACACGCTCATCGAGCGGGGGGCAAATGTGGCCTCGCTGCCGCTGAGTATGAAATGGCTGCTGATACCGTACACGCTGCATGATAACCGGTTTCTGGAACAGGAGCAGGGATTGCGATGAGGGCAGGTAGAATGCGCCACCGGCTGGCGATTCAGGCCAAAGCGGCCGCGCCGGATGCGTATGGTCAGGAGGTAATTGATTGGCAGGACGTGGCCATCGTGTGGGGCAGCGTGGAGCCGATCAGCGGCCGTGAGCTGGTGGAACTGCGGCAGGAGTTGGGCGAAGTGACAACGCGCATCCGGCTGCGGTATCGCCGGGATCGTCTGACACCAGAGATGCGGATTTATTGGTCGGTCCATGATATTTACTACGACATTGCTTCTGTGACCAATACAGGGGAGCGGAATCGAGAAACGGTAATTATTGCCCAAGAGGTGGTTGGCCATGAGCAGCGGTGATGTGCAGTTGCTGAATGAGGCTGAGGTAAAGGCGGCTATAAAGCGGCTGGGTCCGGCTGCAGCGAAGGTGCTGGAAACGGCCGTTAATGAGGCGGCCGACGTGGTTGTCAGGGCAGCCAACCCGCTGGCCCCGCAGCCGGTCATCGAGAAGGAAACGGTGGCCAAGAGTGAGAGCCGGGTGGAAGTAGACGTGGGGCCGCCGAAAGAGAAGTGGTATTACCGATTCGCCGAACGGGGCACGCGGCCGCATGTGGTGAATCCACGGGGAAAGAAGGCGCTGCACGGTGGGGGCGATCAGTTCTCTTCAGGGCATATGGTAGGTGGGGTGGCGCAACGGCCGTTTCTGCGGCCCGCTCTCGATGAGAATGAAGCCCAGGCCCAGACGGCGGCCGGCAAGGTCTTCAAGCGAGCGGTTGAGGCTGAGGCAGAATGACGATTGAAACGGCACTACGGACGCTGATTGTCAATGATGAGGACATTGGGGCGCTGATCGGGGAGCGCTGCTACCCGCTGCGGATTCCGCAAGATGTAGAGCGGCCGGCAATCGCCTACCGTCGTATCAGCGGCAAACGTGTCGTCAGCCACAGCGGCCCCAGCAACCTGGCACGGCCACGCTTTGAGTTTGAGTGTGTGGCCAGCCGGTACAGCGACCTGGTGGCGCTGGCCAACGGGCTGCGGCGATTACTGGACGGCCGTAAGCATACGGTAGCCGGGGTAGAGATTCAGGCCGGCTTCATCGAGAATGAAGCGGATGATTACGGCGACGTGGCACAGCTATACGGCCGTCGCCTGGATTTTTTCATCTGGCACCGGGAGGTATGAAGTGGCTGATCAGCAGGAATTGTATGGAATAAATTCGTGGCATGGGCAGCGAGTGTACCAATGCTCCCTGTGCCCTTTTGACACCCGCCGGCATTTTAGCGTGCTGGCTGAGCATATGTATCGCCGGCATGGCAAGTTGATTTATGCGGCGAGCAATGAGATTTCGACCACGGTCGAAGCGAATACGGAGGATTTGAGCGATGAGTGATGCACTAGCAGCATTTGGAACATTTTTGAAAATCGGCGATGGTGCGGGCACTGAAGTGTTTACGACCATTGCCGAGGTACGTGATATTAAGGGGCCGAATATCACACTAAACACGGCTGATGTGACCAATCATGACAGCCAGGGATGGAAAGAGATCATCGGCACAATCATCGATGCCGGTGAGGTTACGTTTGGTATCAACTTCCAACCGACTGAAGCAACTCATGATGATTCTACCGGCCTTCTTTCTGATCTGCTCGGCCGTGTCAAACGGAATTTCCAATTGGTATTCCCGGATACGACCACGTGGACCTTTACGGCGCTGGTCACCAACTTCAACCCGGATGAACCGGTGCAAAATGAATTGACGGCCGATGTGACGCTGGAACTTACCGGCAGTCTAGGATTTGCATAAGAGAGGAGTAGGATGGCTACATTAGCAACTAGAGAACAGATTTTAGGGATTGAAGATGCCGAATACCGTGATGTGGAAGTGCCACAATGGAATGGCCTGGTGGTCAGGCTGAAGGCGCTGACGGCGCTGGAGCGAGACCGATTCGACGGCACGATGACGACCGGCCGCGGCAAAAATGTAAAAGTCAACTGGGAACATGCACGTGCCCGGCTGATTGTGGCTACGGCCGTGGATGAGAAGGGCGAGCCGCTCTTCACCCACAAAGACATCGAAGCGCTCTCTCAGAAAAATGCAGCGGCCGTTGATGTGTTGTTTGCGGCCGCGCAGGAATTATGCGGCATCACCAACCGGGATATTGAGGACCTGGCGGGAAACTTAAAGAGCAGCCGGAGCGAAGAGTAGCGTTTCGGCTGTGCCTGGCACTGGGCCAACTGCCCCCAGATCGGCTGCTGGCCCAGCTCAGTCCGCAGCAGTGGGATGAGTGGCTGGCCTTTCTACTCCTGGAGCCGATAGGGGAGCAGCGGGCCGACTGGCGGTCGGCACTGGTGGCGGCGATTGTAGCCAACAGCACGCGGGATCCCAAGAAACGGCGTAAGCCATTTCAGCCAAAGGATTTCATGCCCGATTACGAGAAAGGGATCAACCGGCAGCCGGCAGACTGGCGGGCTATGAAACAACTGGCAAAGATGCTGCATGAAGCATACAAGAAGAAAGATTGAGGCAGAGGCGCGCAGGCGCAGAGGATTGTAATGGCGACGCTGGCAACGCTGGTGGTCAAATTAGTTGGTGATATTGCCGACTTCCAAGAGAAGATGGATTCGGCCGCGGATCGGGTGCAATCGGCCGGGCGGACGATACAGTCGGCCGGGCGGACGATGACTACCCACGTCACGGCCCCGCTACTGGGGGCGGCGGTTGGCGCTACTCATTTTGCCAATCAATACAATGCCGGCATGGCCAACGTGGCCAGCCTCGGTGAGGAAGCGCAGGCCCACATTGCGGAGTGGAAGCCGTTGGTGCAGGACATTGCCATTGAGGTGGGTAAATCGACCGGCGATATGAGCGATGGCCTTTACAATGTGGTTTCTGCGTTTGGTGTGGCTGATGACACGCTGGATGTGCTGCGGATCAACGCGCTGGCGGCCGCCGCCGGATTGTCTACGACGACGGAAGCCATTGATTTAACCAGTGCTGTGACGAAAGCTTACGGCGATACCTCGGCGGAAGCCGTGCAGCACGCAGCAGATTTGGCGCTGCGTACTGTACAGTTGGGTCAGACCACCTTCCCGGAACTGGCTGCCAGTGTGGGTAAGGTTACGCCGCTAACTAACGCCCTGGGCGTCAGTCAGGAAGAATTGTTTGCTGTTATGGCCACGGCGACGGGTGTGACCGGTGGCGCGGCCGAGGTCTCCACTCAATTGCGCGGTGTTTTGCAAGCATTGATGGCACCTACCAGAGATATGGCTGTGGTGATGGATTCGTATGGCTATTCCAGCGGAGAGGCGATGCTGGAGGCATTAGGGCTGCACGGTGTTATGGAGCTGCTGGTTGCTGACGCTGAAGAGGGTGGCTATCCCCTTCAGGCGCTCATCGGCAGCATCGAAGGGCAGACATTGGCAATGGCTATGGCCGGGTCATTAAGCGACGAGTATGTAGCAAAACTGGGAGAGATGGGCGACGTAGCGGGGACCGTGGATGAAGCGGTGGCGGCCCAGACCGAAGGCGTCAATGCTAACGGATTCGCCATGCAGCAGGCAGGGGTACGGGCACAGGTGATGGCGGAGCGAGTGGGGGATGCCCTGGCCCCGGCGCTGACGGCGCTGCTGATTGCGGCGGAGCCGGTTATCGGCTGGCTGGAAGAGGCGGCTACCTGGTTTGCTAATGCCGACCAGGAGCAGCAGTTGTTGATTGCCGGTGTACTGGCGGCCGTGGCTGCCATTGGGCCGCTGCTGATGGTGATTGGTACGCTGACGACGGGGCTGGGTGTAGTGGCCTCTGTGATTGGATTTTTGTTGAGTCCCATTGGGCTGCTGATTGCGGCTGTGGTGCTGCTGGGGTATATGATTTATACCAATTGGGACATGATTACGGGAGTGCTGGCCGCGGGCAAAATGGCCTGGGACGCGATCTGGGGGGCCATTGGGCGCAAGCTGGATGAAGTCTGGACCACCCACATTCAACCTATCTTTGCGGCAATCGAGGGCTTTGCCAATTGGCTGAGCGGCATTTCCTTTAACATCAATATACCCATCCCCGACATTCCAGATTGGATGAAGCCGGGCAGCCCCCTGCCGCTGCATACGGCCTGGCAGGATTTCCACCAGTTTCTCAACCGGGCGGATTTTGAGCCGCAGTTTGCGCTGCCAGGTGGCGGCGATATGGGTGGGGTAGGGCCGCCGGCCGGTGGTGGCGGTAGGGATATTTACTATATCAGTATTGAGGCCGAGGATGAAACGGCCGTGGAGCGGGCGGTCGGCCGGGCATTGGACCGGGTGGGCGTAAACGCAGCTAACCGGAGGCGGGGACGATGACACGGGTTTTGAGGCTCTATGCCGGCGGTGATGAAATCAATTTTGATGGCAGTAATGGCTACCGACTGTTGTATGAAGGCTGGTCGCCGCAGGTAGCGCAGATTGTAAAACGGCCGTTGACGGCACTGCCACCTGTTCTGCCGGTCGAAGAAGAGTGGTCGATCCGCGTTGAGGGAGACGATGTTGATGAGGTTATGGAGCGGTATCGTCGTCTCTCTAATTTTGGCAACCTGGCCCGGCAGTGGTGGGACGGGGAGAACGTGACGGCACGGCGAGTTGCCTACCGGCCGCGCACCAGCACGGCCGTCGTGGGCGAGGATGTATTGATACCACCATGGACCATCCGGGCACCATCCGACTTTGATTTTGTCCCCGATGGTGTAGGTCTAGGCACACGCTCTAATCCGGTACGCTTACGGTTCACCCGGCGAGGGTACTGGACACGTGGTAGCCAGACGGTGGCGCAAAGCGGCGTTGCCGCCAATCAGCCGGATACCATTGTGGCTGATTTCGCCGCCAGCAATGACATCACAGGGCCGATGATTGTACGCATGGCTATGGGCTACGGCAGTTCCGTTACCGGGCTGCGCGGTGTGTTGATGGCCAGCAATCACATCAGTTCGATTGCCATCAAAGAAGCAGAAGATGTGGCTACTCTCGTTTCTTCTGGGGGCAGCAATGTAGCTATCGGTGCAGCTCGCGGCGGCAACGTGCGCCGATTTACGGCCAGTGCCAGCCAGCAAAGCGCCTATTACGAGCTGACGGTCGGCCAAAAGACGCGCCTGAAACGGGCACGGGTGTATGCGCTCATCAAAAATAACGGTAACAGTCAATGGCTGATCCGGTCGAAAATCGGACCGGGATCAGCGGCAGCCAGTTCATTTAATTTCGATGTAAGCGGTTGGCAGATTATTCCGATTAACAGCGAGACGCAGATGATTTATTGTGGCAGCTATGCTGTGAACAACTTCACATCGGTCACAAACTACGTCGGACTGGATTTACGCAGCATGGCCACCAGCAGTGATACGCTGGACATAGATTTCTTTGTTCATTTGATGGATGACGAAAACAGCCACGCTACACAAATTGATTTAGCGGGATCGGGTACCTCCTGGACGCCCACGGTAAATCATGAGTACATGGTTGGACCGAACCCCTTCGTGAGCAATGCGAGCATATTCCCGGCTGCTGATTTTCGCGGCGATACATTTTATGCCATGAGTGGTAATCGCTGCGTAGCCCTGTGGGTTCCGATTGGCCACAGCACGTTCGGTCATCCGGCAACATTGTCGAGCATTGAACTTTCAGCAACGCAACTGCTGGTGGATGTGATGCCCCGATGAGCGGATTGAGTGTGACGGCCCATAACGGTAACCAGATTTTGATGGATATTACGCCGTGGCTGCATCCGGAGCGGGGCGGCAGCGTGACGATGGATCGGGATGAGCATGGTGATGCCAGCCTGACAGCCTCGCTGCAAACAACACGGCAGCAGGCGGCGAGGATGCGCAGTTGGCCGGATACGGCGCGGCTGGTTGTAAGCTACGGCCTGCAGCGGGTATGGGTGGGCCGGCTGGAAGAGGTGCAGGTAGGTGATGAGGTGAAGCTGCGTGCATTTGGTCCGTGGCAGGCATTGCAGGATGTGGATTACACCGGCTTCTGGTCCACCAGGTCGCTGGCGGAGTGGCGAACGCTGACAGAGCAGGATAGCTCCAATACCATCGCAGAGCGGTGGCAGATAAATACCAATGGCGGTGCGCTGAATTTTGCCTGGCGCAAAGGGGAGGCATATACAGCAGCTAACTATGCCGAAATGGGATGGGCTGCCCCGGAACGATCAGAAAATCTGGTGACTCGAATCACCTTTGATTACGAATTCACGGCGCCGAACACTGACTACCAGGCGGGGCTGGAGTGGGCTAATGCAGATTGGGTGCGATTGGACAATCTATGGTCTATCGCCGGCAATGGTTCTACTCAATCGGGCACAACGACCGCTCTTGTTTTTTTGGGCTTTGCCAGCCATTTGATTTTTTGGATACGGCTGGCGGCCAGCGCGACCTACAGCGGCGAAACAGGAGATGCGTATCTGCGCATCAGTAATGTGCGATTGTTGAGCAAGCCGGCCCCGGTGCGCTTGAGTGATGTGGCCGCCGGCCTGGCTGCCTACGTCAATGGTTGGAACGGGGATCAACTGTCGGCCAGCGCCGGCCTGATCGAGCAGAGCAGCCGTGATTTGGGAGAAGCCGTATTTGTGGATGCGTATCCGGCCAATATCCTGACCGACTATGTGGTTGGCGAGCAGCTGGAGGTGGGTGCGTCGGGCCGGGCCGGAGGTGCCCCGCTGCTCTATTTACGAGAGCGGCATAAATACAGCCGGCCGCTATATACCGTTGGGGCCAGGCTGGAGCAGGGGCGCTCATTGGCACCGGTGCGGAATCGCATGGCGGCCGTCTTCCAGGATCCGAGCGGCCGGCGGCAGCGGACAGCTGCCGCGGTGGACACGGCCAGCCGGCTGAAGCGGGGCGTCACACGATCAGGCACCATCCGGGCACAGACAACGCTGGCCAGTGAGGCGGAGGCCCTGCGGGATGCGGCCCTGGCGGACGGGGTAGATGCAGAACGGCAGTCGGCAATCACCGTAACTGAACTATACAACGCGAGCGGGGGCCGGGTGCAGCTGCACGATATGGACGCCGGGGATGAGCTGCTGCTGCGCGATCTGCCACTGGAGACGGTAGAGGCGATTAGCCTGCGAGCCGCACGTGTACGGCTGGTGGTAGAGAACAATATGGCGCGGCTGGATGTGGAGCCGGCGGAACCGGCGCCGTCGGTGGAAGTACTGTTGGCGTCTGCGGCAGATTGAGGAATAAAACAGATTTCGGGTGTTCGCGTGCGAACACATATGTGGAGGATTAGATGATGGGTGAGAATACGATTGTTTTTCCGGCGACGACGGGAACCTTCCTGGGCGTGATTGCCACAATGACACAGAACAGCGTCCTGGAGACGATGACGCTGGTGGCCCGGCGGGCCAACGGGGAGGCCATTGATCTGTCGGGCAAAACGTTGCAGGGAACTATCTATAATGTGACGGCCCAGGGCGCGGCCGCTATTCAAGGCACGCTGACCAGTGACCCGGATCAGGGCGTTAACACCGGGGTCTTTGTCTGGGAATTTGCGGCCGGGGATGTAGGCACGCCAGGCACATTTATGGTGCAGTTTACCTACATTGAGGGGGATCAGCCGTGGAGCAGTGTGCCGGTGGCCTGGTCGATCAAGCCAAAATATGCGGGGACATTGGTGCCTGGGCCGGGGCTGGAAGGGGTTGCGCCGTGGCTGGTGGCCTGGCTGGAGTCGGTTTATGGCAGCGCTCAAGCGGCGGAGCAGTGGGAGCTGCTGACGGCTGCCGGCGACGGGGGGGCAGCGTTTCTTCCTGGCGGCCGTGGGGATTGGCTGCAACGGCGGGGGTTGGCCGTGGGGGACGAGTTGACGATCCCGGACAATTACCAATTGATAGCGGTCGGATCGTATACCGTTGATGGCACGCTAACTATCGAAGAAGGCGGCGAATTAGTCGTCTTGGATATTTAATAAAGGAGAAAATGAGCAATGGTAGCACGAATAGAAGGTAACTATGGCATAGAGGTAGAAAACTTGGAGGTCGGACCGGGTGCAGCGAGGGAAGGAAAACGCCGCATATACATGAAGAATGACGAGTTGTATCAGGTCGATGATCAGAATCATGAGACCGCTATTGGCGTGATGCAGATAGCGGGGTGGCTGAATGTCAATGGTGCCAGTACGACAATGACAATCAAGCGTAATAATACGGGTGTAACCCCATCTATTGCCAACACCAGCAATCTGCAAATGCGGATTTTGCTGGAGAGTACGCCCCTATCCACCATCTGGTGGCATGTCGAGAATTTGTACAATACCGGTACGGACGAGTTACTCTTGCCCGCTACAGAGCAGGGAACGTTTGGGGCACAGAATGGCGTAGCCATCATTCTGAAAAAAGCCGCTGACGGATTGGATGCGGTGTTTCCTGCCGGCGGATACAAAATGCCGTTTACGATTTTCATAGACCCCACCTAAGATTTACCGTGAATGTTCTGATTTTAGCCAGCGCAGCAGTTTTCCAGATGTTTTTGCCTCTGGTGATGGACGGCCGTTCCCCACCAAAGGCCGGCATCGCCTTCAGCTCGCACACAGACGGTGCGGAGCGTGTGGCACTGCTGGGTGACCAGGTGCATTACTGGCGCGGCTGGGCGCGGAGCAGCCCGGCCCAGCCGCTGTGGGGATTGGAGCCAACGCAGGCGCTGTGGTGTGATTTTTTCTTCCACCCGGTCTACTCCGGAGGGGCGCTGCTGCCGCAATTGCCGTGGCTGGAAATGCTGCCGGCCGAATTCGATGATTGGCTGCTCTTCTTGAATGAGCCGGACCTGGCCTATCACGGCCGGTATGGTCAATGCAGTGCCGA
The DNA here is from genome assembly GCA_046484685.1 of Chloroflexota bacterium. Classification (GTDB taxonomy): domain Bacteria; phylum Chloroflexota; class Anaerolineae; order Promineifilales; family Promineifilaceae; genus SLGK01. Next base: position 33,044 of record JAWOIM010000197.1, read on the forward strand.
TCCACGCCGGGCAGCAGAGCTTTACGTCCACGTCCGGCAGCGGCTGCCATATGCCAGGTTGGTGGGGCCGGGCATCAGCCACGTCGACTATCAGCATGGATTCACCTGGCTGGGTGCCTGGTGGGATGAGGTCGAGCGGCTGACGGGCGGGCCGCCGCAAATGGCGGCGTGGGATATTCATACTTATCTGGCGCATGGGAACCCATTAGCTCCCTATGATGCACTGGAGGCGTGGTTGGCTGAGCGAGGCGTCTACGACCCGAAATTCTTCATTAGCGAATTTGGGGCCTGCCTGCCGGCGCGGCTGGTGGCCATGCGAGATGCGTTTGAAGCTGATCCGCGCATCGTGCGCTATTACCTCTATGAGCAGTATGGGGCACATTGGGATGGGTCGGGCCGGTGTATTGTTTTGTTTGAGGAGGGCGTGAAACCCCTTCGGCTGACGGAATTAGGATTAGCATTTGTATATGGGATTGTGCAGCCGGCAGCGGAATGGCAGCCGGAGTGAGAACAATATTTAATTTGATGGACTGGAGGATATGATGGAAATAGCAGAGTATGTAGGAATGATTGAAGAGGGCTTGACCCTGGTGTTGGGCGGTGGCGTGGGGCTGCTGATTGTGGCGGTGATGTTTTGGATGCGTCAAAATCTGCGGGAAAAGGAGATGATGCTGGTGATGTGGATCATTGGCCTGGCAGTGGAGGCGGCGGAGCAGCTCGGTGGCGATGGGGCAGAAAAGAAGCGGGCCGCGGTGGAGATCGTGCAGAAGTGGTTCAACTACTATGGGATCAAGCTGGATGTGGGCCGGATCGGGGAGGGGATTGAGTCAGTTGTCTGGGAGCGTCTCAACTACGAACGTTACAAGCCGGCGCGTGACGTTCCTGGCGGGGGGTAATCTATGCAGAATGAAGATGTGGTAAAAATCATCTTAGCGGAGTTGGCGGAGTTGAAGGGATTGTCGCAGGAGGTGGCCCGCGCCACCATGTTTCGCGGCCGACGACCAGGCCGCCTACGGGATTCGCCACCAGCGCATCGAGGAGAAATTCGAGGAATTCGACATGCGCCTGTCGCTGGTCGAGCAGCAAATCGTTTACCTGCGGCAGCAGTTGACGCACGCTCCCCGAACACCCTTGCGCGATCCTATGGTGCCGATCACCAAGCCGGCGCTGCGGCGACGGCTGCCGGAAGCCATCGCTCGGCACTTTGATCGGTCCGAGTTTGATAATCTGCTTTATCAACTCCATATCCAGGAAGTAGAAGGGGAGACCGTGGAAGAGCGGGCGCGGCAGTTGGTACTGCTGGTTGACCGCCACGGCCGTGGCTACGAGTTGATTGATGCGCTAAAATATTTGCGGCCAAACTTGGATTGGAGTGAATATTAGCTAACCAAATTCTTAAATTGGTGTCCCCAAAACGGCCGTTTCCCCACACTATATAATAGAGCATTATAAAAACGGCCGTTTCTGGGTGACTGGAAACGGCCGTTTTTGTTCGCGTGCGAACATGATTGGTTTATAGTGTGACCGGCCGGCCGTGACTTTGCCAGGTAAAGGCACAGCAGCTCTGTCACGCCGCTGACGTAGGCCAGCATCAAGCCAAAGCGACCAATAAGACTAGGCAAAGACAGACTAGCAATATACTCACCGCGATGGCCACAAGGTAATTGCGTGCGCGGTGCGGCGACTTAGCTTTTTTGGGGGTTATGTCCACGGTAACTGTCTTTGTGGGGATCGGGTTGCTGGCGG
>JAWOIM010000257.1:0-7089 GCA_046484685.1 Chloroflexota bacterium
TTCGTCAGGGTAATCGGTTACCGGTAGTCGTTACGCCACGCCACCTATTATACACAATATCTGGTAGAGGGAATATGTCAAGAATTTTTGTAACTTCGTTAATCCGTTTATTTCCCTATCCGCTGTTGAACCTGTTTCAACAACGGATTAAGAAATAAGCAGATTTTTTACCGGCTCAGGCAATTTCGATCCAGGGAATTGGCTCATCGTAATAGTGGCACAGCGAGTCCCACAGGGCCATATGGGGCATGGCGTCGGGGTGGGCCTGTTGCACGACCGCGAAGGCTTCGCGCAGCGGTAAGCCCTCGACTTCTCTGAGAACGGCCGTAACAAACGTAGCCGCCCGGCTGATACCGGCGCCACAGGCAACCAGGACAATTCCCCCCTGCTCTTTCTGTTCTCGCACAAAAGCCACTCCTTCCTGCAGCAGGTCGGCAGAGAGTGTTTGGCCATCTTCTACGGCCAGATAACGAGAGGTGATGCCTTCATGCTCCACCAGTTCGGCCAGCAGCAGCATCGCCGAAATATTGAACATTGCTAATAGACGAGAATCAAGCGTTTCTCGATATTTACCGATGTAAAGCCAGGGACGAATTTGGTTCATTTGATTTAATTTGCCCTTCATCCTTCCTGACCAAAACTCAGCCAGGATAAGAAGTATCGGCCGGCTGCTTCAAGGTTCGCCGACTAAAGCTGATAATACCTGCTGGTAACGCTCTACCACTACCCGGCGATCCTCCTTCTCCAACAAGCACTCGTCAGCGCCGCGAGAAATCATGTCGGCGTGCCTTAAGATCGCGTCGCGGTCCTCTGACCGGTGGGTAAATCTTGCAATGGTGGCAATTGCTTCCAGCAAGCGGATAGTTATAGCGGGAATGGCACTGCTGTTTTGCCGGATCTGGTTGAATGCCGCATCCATAATGGCCGGAAATGTACAGGGGGACGCAATCACCCGAAGCTTATTATCCTGATCGTAGAGATAAGGCGATGGTATCTCTCGCTGCGCCAGGCGACACAAACCAGATCTCAGGCGGTCGATACAGACAATGGCTGTGAATGGATCATTTATTCCGGCCGAAAGAGCACGCACTGCGATTTCCACAAGCTGGTTGACCACAAACTCGATGTCCTGATCAGGAAGCCGCTCGTGGCCCAGAGCAAAAGCCAGATTGACCCGGCGTTCCAGCTTGTCGCTAACCCGGTCACCTGGCCAAATCAGCACCAGAGGACGGCCTGCGACAACATAGTGGCCGGGTAGTTGCTCCAGGCGAATGACTGCATCCTCTTCTGTAGCCAGGGAAATTAAGGTGTCTTTATCAATGAACTGAAGGTAACCATCCCCGGTTGCCGCAACGGGTTGAGCATTCCTGTCGAACGCTTCGAAGAAGCTGTCGTCAGGTGGGTCAATCGAAGCTTCGGCCGTTTCTAGCTCATGCTGGTCCAGGAACAAACGGTCAATTCCCTTGATTAATTCCTCACCAACCTGGGCCACAATTTCGTTAGCCTGAACAGAAACAGAGACGTGATGGATAAAATAGATCAATACGCCCACGCTCACCACCGCCAGCAGCACACCGAGGCTGACCGAGAGCTGCGGTACGAAGAGAGACTCCTCAGCCCGGCGGATGGTACGGAGAACAAGCAGACAGTAGAGGAAGGTGGCCACGAAGGTGCCCAACACTACCTGAGTCGTGGTGTCACGCATGAAATTACGAAGGAGACGGGGTCCGAGTTGTGACGTGGTCAGCGATAGGGCAACCAGGGTCATGGAAAAAACAACCCCGGCAATAGTGATCATGGAGCCGGCGATGGTTCCCAGGACGGCACTGGCTCCCTCCGCGCCAGTGGTAAGCGTCAAATCCCAGTTATTTTCGAACCAGTTTGTCATGGTTGCGTCCAGTGCGACGCTGCCATAGGCTAACAGCACGGCTCCACCGGACATGATGACCGGAATAAACCAGAAACTGGAACGAATGCGATTCCAATATTTAAGAATTTGCGATCTCATAAAGGCAGTATCTTTGATGGGTTATAGTTGATTCGAATTTCTGTTTCTGGCATGAGTTATAATACCTTTATTTGACGTTGTCTCTATCTTCCAGAAAGACGGAATTGTCCGGCTCCCAGGCCGGCACACAGACGGCCAGAAATGCCAGATCCTCACTGCCAATGTTGGTGATTTTGTGGGGCTGGGGGGAGGGGAGTAAAACGGCCGTTCCCGCCGTCAGCACCACTTCCTCTTCACCAATAAGCACACGCGCCTGGCCGCTGAGAATGTAATAACTCTCCTCTGCTTCCGGGTGATAATGAAGCAAAGAGGATTTACCCGGTGGCAGAACGATATGGGCCACACTATGCTGTGGGACGGACCCTTCCGTGGCCGTGCGGCCTATCAACTCGCTAATCAGTTCACCATGGGGCGTGGTGATGGGGGAAACGTTGTCTAACGAAAGTGTGTGTATGGCGACCTTTTTATGCAATTCCATGCCGGATATGATATAGAAGGTAAGCATATTGGGCAACAAGACGTTGCTTACTTTGCCCCTTTGCGCTAAATTGTTCACATGCTTGCTAAACTGGAACTACCACACGGCTCAATTGATCTGCCCGCCTTCCTGCCTGACGGTACGCAAGGCGTGGTGCGGGCGGTCGATGCCCAGGATTTACAGGGAATAGGGTTGCAAGCGGTGCAGATGAACGTCTACCACCTGATGCAGCGGCCCGGCTCTTCGACCATTCAGGCGCTGGGCGGCCTGCACGCCATGTCCGGCTGGCCTGGCCCCATCTTCACCGACTCCGGCGGTTTCCAGGTCTATTCCCTGATCCGCCAGAATCCCAAAAGCGGCTCGATCAGCAATAAAGGGGCCACGTTTCGCCTGGATGACTCGAAGCGCAAATATAACTTCACGCCGGAAAAAAGCATTCAGCTTCAGTTGAGCTACGGGGCCGATATGGTTATCTGCCTGGACGACTGTACCCATGCCGATGACCCGTTGGCTGTGCAAGAGGAGTCGGTCCAGCGCACCATTGAGTGGGCCGGCCGCTGCCGCACTGAGTTTGACCGGCTGCTGGCTGAAAAAGGGATGAGCGCAGCCGAACGGCCGAAACTGATGGCCGTCGTTCAGGGCGGACGCTCAGAGGAATTACGCCGCCGCTGTGCCGATGCCCTGCTGGCCATCGGTTTTGACGCCTACGGCTACGGCGGCTGGCCGCTGGACAGCGACAACAATTTGCTGCTGGACGTGCTGGGCCTGACTCGCTCACTGATTCCGGCCGATTACCCGATGCACGCCCTGGGGGTAGGCCACCCGCCCGGCGTACAGCAGTGTGTGGCCCTGGGTTATACGCTGTTTGACAGCACCATGCCCACCCGCGACGGGCGCCATGGCCGTTTATACACCTTTGCCGCCGACCCGGCCCAACCCCTGCGCGGCGACTGGTTTAAATACCTGTACGTGAAGGATGACAAGCATATTAAGGAGAAACGGCCGTTGTCCGAATTCTGTGACTGCCATACCTGTCGCCATTACACGCTGGGCTACCTGCACCATCTTTATAAGATCAATGACAACCTTTACCCCCGCCTGGCTACCATCCACAATCTGCGCTTCATGATGCAGTTGATGAAGAACTTGCGAGAGGAGGCGGAAAGCAGAGAGAAAACAGGAACGCGTATTTCTTAAATTTGCTGGGAGAAACACAGGATATGCGTCTCGACTTCCATCATCTTCGGTTGCGAACAAGTAAGGGACAGTATCTTCATTTTGCACGTGGAGGCTTCTAGGCTTCTGCCTGTTCCAACATCCAGGCTGGCTTCAAATCATAATAAAGAACATCCGGATCAATATCAGCTTCATTGGGCCAGGCAATAGTTCCGCCGGCAATTTTCACTTGACGAAACAGAGACAAATCCTGCCGTATCAGTTCAAAGACCGGTCCACGTAAAAATGGTTCCAGATCAATTTCCTTTACTGTACCGTCCTCAAATACCAACCTCATGACAAAATCCTGCTGTGGTATAGCTTCAACTACCTTAACACGTGGACCTAACATATTCATTCACACCCCCAATTGTCATTCCAATGGCTCAATTCACTTCTCACTTTCCACTACTCACTTTCCACTTCCCAAAACAATGCCCCCCACTCCGCCAGTGTCAATGTTTCAGCGCGGCGACGGCCGTCTACAGCGGCGGCTTGCAGCGCGGTGTCGATGGCCTCGCGGCCAAGGCTGAGGGCGCGTAGATTTTTCTGCAACTGCTTCCGTTTTTGGGCAAATCCCACCTTGACCAGCCGCATAAAGGCTTGCTCTTGGGCCAGCGGGACGCCGGTAGGGGCCGGTTGGGTCAGATCGATGTGGACCACGGCCGAATCTACGTCAGGGCGCGGCCAAAAAGCCCCCGCTTTGATGGTATCGACGATGGTAGCCTGGCCGTAAAACTGCACGCTGACGGCCAGCAGGCTCATATTGGAGGGCACGGCCGTAATCCGTTCGGCCACCTCTTGCTGCACCGTCATCGTCAGGCTGGTGGGTTTGTGAACGGCCGTTAACAAATGGCGCAGAATGGCTCCGGTAATGTAGTAGGGCACATTGGCCACTACTTTGTAAGGCTGTTGGAACAGTTCGGCCGGCTGCTGCTTTAGAATATCCCCGTGAATCAGGCGCACGTTGTCATACAGGGCCAGTTGTCCCTGCAAGATGGGCAGCAGGCGCTCATCCAGCTCGACAGCCACCACCTGAGTGGCTCGCCGGGCCAGCAGGTGGGTCAAGGACCCTAACCCCGGTCCAATTTCTAAAACGTGATCGGTGGGGTGGATAACGGCCGTTTCCACCAGCCGCGCCAACAGATTCTCGTCAAACAAGAAATTCTGTCCCAGACTCTTTTTGGGTTTTAGGCCGTAAGCGGCTAATAATTCTTTAGGATGTTGCAAGGAGTACCTGCTAGGGTAAATGTTTACATTCTTAGTAAACAACCAGTCAGAAACATAGTATATCATAGCCTGTTTTGAGGCCAAAATAAAATTGGAACGCTTTTGTCACGCTTTTATAACGATTCGATCACGATCGATTTGTATACTGGTAAACAATACTACCCTTGGTTTGCGCTTGTCGGAACATCATACAAAGCGTGGACGGCAGTGCGCTGGACTATGATTACACCACCTGGCACAGTGAATGTGAGACAACGCCGGCGGAACCGTTACCCCAGGCCGTCAAGCAGATTAGGCACTGCCTATTATTTCTGTTATGATGAGAACGGCAATATGACGTATCGCCATGACGAGAGTGGCGAATATGAGCAGGAATTTGACGTAGAAAACCGCCTGGTGGCGGTGACTGATGTACAAATCGGGGTCACGACTGAATTTAGGTATGACGCCGCCGGGCAGCGGGTGAAAACAGAGCGGCCGGGACGGGTGATTTACACCCCCTTCCCCGGTTACGAAGAAGAAATAGGAACCCTACCGGCCGTCGTCCTGACCGCCGATGAGGAGGAGACGCTGGTTTTGGCGCTGGGAGACTCTTTTAGTTTGGCCTGGAACAGCAGTCTGGCTGAAAGCTGCAGCGCCGGCGGCAGTTGGAGCGGCAGCAAAACCCCACAGGGCAGCCAGGTGATGACCCCTGCCGGCAGCGGGATCTATACCTATGACCTGGTGTGCAGCAATGAATATGGTGAGTCGGAAACGGCATCGGTGACCGTTGATGTGGGCGAACGGCCGTCTGTCACCATTACGGTCGACGGCTTAACCCACCTGGCTGTGCCCGTTAACCAAAGCTTCACCCTGGCCTGGCAAAGCAGCGGGGCGGTCGGGCAGTGCAGCGCCGACGGCAGTTGGAGCGGCAGCCAGAACCAAAACGGCAGCCAGACCCTCAGCCATGCCGGCAGCGGCAGCTACAGTTATGAACTTACCTGCAGCAATACCTATGGGACCACCAGCGCTACGGCCACCGTCAGCGTCTATGGAGTGCCGGCCCTGGAGATGAGTATCATTGGACAAGCACAACCTCCCTATATTGTCTCCGTAAACCAGCCTTACACCGTAAACTGGAGTGGTGTGATGGTCCAACACTGCCAGGCAAGCGGAGCCTGGTCCGGCAGCAAATCATATAAGGGCAGCCAGCAAGAAAGCCAGGCCGTGGTCGGCAGTTATACCTATACCCTGACCTGTGAAGAAGAATTCCCTGCTTCTGAACCTCCCCCCACGCTAACGGCGCAGGTGACGGTCGAGGTGGTGCCCTTGCCCAGCCTGGCCTTTACTGTTAATGGTCAAAGTTCGATATACATTGACCCCGGCCATTCCTTCACCCTGGCCTGGGATAGCAGGAATACCACTAAATGTATAGCTAGCACCTCAATAACCTCCGATGAAGTGGGCACGGATTGGGCTTGGCAGGGGAATAAGCCATTAGGTGGTAGTGAAGTTCTGGCAATGGATATACCGGGCAGCCATGAGTTTGTCCTGACTTGTTTTAATGCGGCCGGCACCCCTGTTAGCCAGACCGTCACCGTCGTGGTAGAGAAGGAAGGCTGTGTGTGCCTGCCGGGGGATGGTAGCGGCTTGATGGGAGGTAACCCACCGGGTGAAAAACAGATTGAGCGGCTGACGCTGAGCCTGGCCGGGCAGCCTGTAGCCGTCCTGGTTTCCGGCGACGTAAGCGAGCGCAACGGTATTTACTACTTCATGGGTGACCATCCCTCGACTGCGCTCGGGACAGGCCTAGGCAGCAGCAACGTGTTGGTTGACAAGAGCGACAACAGCATTGTGCCCGGCAGCCGCACCTTTTACCAGCCGTTTGGCGGCTATCGGGGCGATCTGCCGGACCAAGGATTAAGCGACCAGGGTTTCACCGGCCACAAGCACAACAACGATCTGGGGCTGATATACATGAACGCCCGCTACTACCTGCCTTATATTAACCAACGTCTTCACTCTCGGTAGGCCTGGTTGACTGACAAATCTCATTTTTTACCGCAGCGAGCGCAGAGGACGCAGAGATTTCTCCTTTATTTTTCTCTGCGCTCTCCGTGTTCTCTGTGGTTAGATAAGTTTTGTCAGTTAATCAGGGTAAATTGGTGGGTATCAGAAA
>JAWOIM010000263.1:0-3769 GCA_046484685.1 Chloroflexota bacterium
GATTACACGGCTTGAAAATATGGGCTTGATTACTTTATCGAATGGTGAAGTTCAGCTTTCTGCGCAGGGACGCTCTTAGCCACAATGAACAATAATGGAAACAGCAGTGCGGTCGGCTTTGCTCTGACCGAAGAACAAAAGATGATTCAGCAGTTGGCCCGTGATTTTGCCCGCAACGAAATCGCGCCCGCGGCCGAAGAATATGATCGCAGCCATGAATACCCCTGGCCGGTTGTCAAAAAGGCGCAGGCCTTAGGGCTGACCACCATGAACATTCCTGAAGAATATGGGGGCCTGGGGCTAAGTCTGCTGGACGAATGCATGGTGAGCGAGGAATTGGCCTGGGGCTGCTCCGGCATCAGCACCGCCATTGGCGTCAATGGGCTGGCCATTCTGCCCATCCTGATTGCCGGCAGCGAGGAACAAAAGAAAGATTACTGCGGCCGCATGGCCGACGGCCAGATGGCCTCCTACTGTCTGACCGAACCTGAAGCCGGCTCCGACGTGGCCGGGATTAAGACAACGGCCCGTAAAGAAGGGGATCACTATATCCTCAACGGCAACAAAACCTTTATTACCGGGGCCACGGTTGCCAATTTTTATACCGTTTTTGCCTATACCGATCCCGATGTCAAATACAATGGCATGAGCTGTTTCATTGTGGACCGGGATTGGGAAGGGGTGAGCGTGGGCCAACCCTTCCATAAAATGGGCCAGCACGCCTCCGATACGGCCGAAGTCGTTTTTGATAACGTCAAGGTCCCGGCCACCCATCTGTTGGGTAAAGAAGGCATGGGCTTTTTGATTGCCATGCAGGTTTTTGACCGCAGCCGGCCGGTGACGGCCGCCGGGGCTATTGGCATTGCCCAGCGGGCGCTGGACGAGTCGATCAAATATGCCAAAGAGCGGGTATCGATGGGCAAACCGATCTGGCAGCATCAGGTCATTGGTCACATGATTGCCGATATGGCCATGGAAGTAGAAGCGGGTCGCCTGCTTGTTTGGAAGTCGGCCTGGGCTGTAGATAACGGCGTCCGTAATACGACCGCCTCTGCCTTTGGCAAAGCCTATGCGGCCGATATGGCCATGAAAGTGACCACCGACGCTGTCCAGGTTTTTGGCGGCTATGGCTACATGGCCGAGTATCCCGTGGAAAAATTGATGCGCGACGTCAAAATTTACCAGATTTACGAGGGCACCAGCCAGATCCAGCGCAATATCGTCGTCCGTGAACTGTTTAAGTCATAAAACGGACGAAAAAATTTAACGCGGAGGCGCAGAGGTGCAGAGGGGTTTGAGAGAAAACCGGCTGCGTCTCTGCGCTTTTTCAGTAACCTCCATACTGTCCACCAAATACTGTACGCGAAGCGGTCGCACCGCGACATTACCGATCACCGATTACCGTACGCGAAGCGGTCGCGCAGCGACATCACCGGCCTCGGAAATGCCACACCCGCTCACCACCCACCTGCGCCGCATAACTGCCTACCTGCGCTTCCAGGTCGGCCTGGTCGCGGAAAAAGGTGCTGAGTTGGGAGGCAAAGGCGGTAATGGCCCGGTATTTGGCGTTGAGGGCGGTGTCGCTCAAAGGGATAACGCGGGGCTGCCAGGCGGAATCGTCGGGTGGGATGACCTGATCAAGCGTGCCCTCTATGGCCACATAGGGGTAATCTTCGTAGTAGGGGAGGGTGGAACGGCCGTAACAGATCTCAGCCGCCTGCCGGGTCAACTGGTGGTCCACATGCCGGCCCACGGCCAGCGGGGGAAAGATTACGGCAGCCGGCGGTAAAGCAGCCATTTGTTGGGCCAACGCCGTTACCAACGGCCGTTCCGCCTCATGGACCGGGCCAAAGATAGCCTCCAGCGTGGTGTAGAGGGGGTCGTTGGTTTGCGGGTGACGACGGTAAATGCAGTCAGGCAGCGACCAGTGCCGGTAATCGGCCCCCAAAATCCGGCAGGCCGCGATATCCTCCTCGCGCCGCTGCTGTACCGTGCCGGTCCCAAGCTGCCAGCGATCATGGTGTAACTGCGCCAGTTCTGACAGAGGTGCAGCCGGCGCATCTCCGGCGGCAATGGTTACAATCAACACCCGCTCGCCCCGCTGCGTGCGCTCGTAAATTTGCCCCCCACAAGACAGCGCGGCATCGTCCAGGTGGGGAGATAGGTAAATTGCATTGTAAGTCATAAATAATTCCTTTGAAAATGGACGATGGACGGCAGACGATAGACCATGGACCATGGACGACGGACGATGGACCATAGACCATGGACTTTACCAATGCCTTACGTTTCACGCATCACGCATCACGCATCACGCCTCACGTTTCACGCCCCCCTCTATTCGCATCATGTCCTATCCCTGATTATAATAGCCCGATAATGTCAAATATGAAATTAACCCATTTAGATGAAAGCGGCACGGCCCGCATGGTGAATGTGGGCCATAAGCCGGACACAGAGCGGGTGGCCGTGGCGCGGGGCAGTGTTCGTATGGCTCCGGAAACATTGGCCCTGATTGTAGCCGGCACGATGAAAAAGGGGGATGTGCTGACGGTGGCCCAGTTGGCCGGTATCATGGCTGCCAAACGAACGGCCGAATTGATTCCCCTCTGCCATCCTTTGCAGCTAAGCCACGTTGACGTTACCTGCCAACCCAATGAAACAGAAAGCCGGGTAGATATTGAAGCCACCGTCCGTCTGTGGGGGAAAACAGGGGTAGAGATGGAGGCGTTAACGGCCGTTTCCGTGGCCGCCCTCACCATTTACGACATGGCCAAAGCGGTAGACCGTCACATGCAGCTCAGCGACATCCGTGTCGTCCACAAAAGCGGCGGCCAAAGCGGCGATTGGCATACGGAGTAACTAGGTGAACACTTACCAAAATTCACCAGATTCCGGCATTAACTACAAAGATCACATTGCGATCAACTATGGATGAAGCGGCATTAATTAAACAAGCACAAAAGGGGGATGTCCACGCCTACAACCGGCTTGTTTTACACTACCAGGAATTGGCTTTTAATGTGGCTGTGCGCCTCATGAAAGATCCGCAAACGGCCGAAGATATGACGCAGGATGCCTTTGTCCGGGCCTATAAATCGCTCAACAAGTTTCGGGGCGGTAATTTTAAAGCCTGGCTGCTGCGCATTGTCACCAATCGCTGCTACGATGAACTACGCCGTCATAAACGTCGGCCCCAAACCTCTATTGATGAAGTAACCGAAGATCATGAGGGCGTGGCCTTTATGGTCAGCGAGAATGAAGGCCCGGAAGCCCATGAGCAGCGCATGGAGCTGGTGCGGGCAGTTGAGTCTTGTCTGGAGGCCCTGCCCGACGAGCAGCGGTTAGCGGCCGTTTTGTGCGACATTGAGGAGCATGATTATAATGAAATGGCAGAAATCATGAACGTGTCGCTGGGGACGGTCAAATCACGCATTAGCCGGGCACGCGCCAAACTGAGAGAGTGTTTACAAGGGTTTGCGGAACTTTTACCGGTGTCCTATCGTCTATAAGATACTATGTTTGACTTTTGGCGCAATCTAACAAAATCGAAAGCAGAAAAAGAGCGGGAACTGCTCCACGCTTATGTGGATGATGCCCTGTCGTCGGCAGAACGGGCACACTTTGAAGCCCAATTGGCGCAGGACCCTCCTTTACAGGGCGAAGTAGAATCGCTGCGCCAGGTGAAGCAGATGGTGGCCACTGTACCGCGCCGGCGCGTGCCCCGTAATTTTACGCTGGATCCGGCCCGATACGGCCGTCCCGCCCC
>JAWOIM010000314.1:0-4105 GCA_046484685.1 Chloroflexota bacterium
CCGAAGCCATGATCGTGCCGTCGATTCTATCCAGTGAAATATGCGTATCGCCGCGATCCGTCGCAAACACCACGGCCGCCAGCACGTCCCCTTCGTCCTGAACACAGAACACGCTTGCCGACGAATAATCGTAGCCGTCATGGAGACACCGCAAACGCATTGCCGCGACGCCTTCACCCGTCCGCCAATAGGCGACCAGCGGCCGCCGCTGGTTCCAAAGGTCGCCGATATTGACCGAACCCAGGGTGAAAACGGGATGCAGCCAGGTCGTACCGATGATGTCATGCGAATCGCTGTTATTGATGACGAAGGTCTCTGTTTCGCAGCGAGGCCGCTCAAGGCGGGTGAAATAATCGACCCATTCGCTCGGACAGGCCGCGCCGATACGATGCGCGTCGAGGCTTTCGACCATTTCATCGGCGGGCACAAACCGTACTGCAGCATCGGTCGCCTGAACTTTGCGTCTTTGCGGTAATTGCTCACCTGTTTTGTAACAAAACGGCCGCTGCATCGAATGTATACATAGCAAGAGCAAAACATGTCTGAATTAAAGAAGTTCGTGAGGCTATCATGAAACAAAGCAAAGCACAATCTGTTATCGTTTGGGTTCACAGTGATTGTTTAAACAACACAGGACCAGCCCTGGCTGCTTATCCTGAAGCCCCGGCTCTCTGGGTTTGGGATGAGGATTTACTGCGTAACTGGCTGGTTACGATTTATCAATCTCGCTTTATTTACGAATGTTTGCTCAAACTGCCTGTTACCATCCAACGAGGGGATGTGGTAACAGAAATAATACGCTTTGCTAAAGAACATGGGGTCACCCGTGTGGCTACGACCAGCACTTGCAATCCCGGCTTTCTCCAAATCTGTCGCGAGCTAAAAGCCGCCGGTCTGAGCGTAGAGATACACGAAGATGTTCCGATGTTGACTACGGAAAGCGCCAGATCCGTCGACTTAAACAGGTTCTCTCCCTTCTGGCAGCAGGCCCAACCGGCAGTGGCTCATTGATCGGTAAGCGGTAAACCGTGAGCGGTTTAGCGGCAGCCAATAACGAAGGCAATCGCATAATTAGCCGGCAGTTATCCCTGCCCCTTAATTTGTAACTTCTCCCAATTCTGGTTACACTTCAGGCGTGAATAGCGCCCCCCTCTCCCATCTGTCACTTCAGCTTCTGGTTCTGACCACTGCCCGGCTTTTCCTCAATACGGGCATTCGCATGGTCTACCCCTTTATCCCGGCCCTGGCACGCGGGCTGGGTGTGCCCATCAGCGACCTGTACACACTCATACTCATCCGCAATTTTGCCGGGTTTTTTAGCCCCCTGTTTGGACCCATGACGGACCAATACGGCCGTAAACCGATGATGATGGGCGCCATGCTCCTCTTTAGTCTGGGCTGTCTGCTGGTATTGATCGTGCCCGCTTACTGGACGTTGGGCGTAACGCTGGCCGTTATTGCCCTGGCCAAAGTGATTTATGACCCGGCCATGCAGGCCTATCTGGGCGATCTGGTTCCCTACCGGGAACGGGGCTGGGCTATCGCCATGACGGAGCTGGCCTGGGCCGGTGGGCTGCTGCTGGGCGCGCCGGCAGCGGGGTTTGTCATTGAACGGCAGGGTTGGCAGGCTCCTTTTCTCTGGCTAGGGTTGTTAGGATTGGCCGCCGTGCTGCTGCTGTGGCGCTATCTGCCGCGCAGCCCACGTCGCGTGGGGCCGGCTCCCCGTTTGCGCGACCTGGGAACGACGCTGCGCCGCTATCCCGTTATTTGGGCCGCAGCCCTCTATGTGATGCTGGCCATGGGCGCCAACGAAACGCTGTTTATCATTTATGGTGACTGGATGGAGGCCAGCTTTGGCCTGTCGCTGACCAGCTTGGGGCTGGCCGCGGCCGTTATTGGCCTCTCAGAGATAACGGGGGAGTTAGGGGTGGGAACGGCCGTTGATCGTCTGGGCAAGCGGCCGGTGGTTATCGTCATGGGTATTCTTAATGTGCTGCTCTATCTGGCCATTCCCTATCTCAGCCTCAGCCTGACCTCTGCCCTCGTTACCCTCTTTCTGCTCTTTCTCAGCTTTGAAATGACGGTGGTTGGCTCTATTCCCCTGCTAACCGAAGTGGTACCCCAGGCACGCGGCCTGGTCATGTCGATGACGCTGGCCGCCGGAGCCATAGGGCGCACAACAGGCGCTATTATTGGTCCCCTTATCTGGGAAACGGCCGGTTTTCATCTAACGGGCTTGGTGGCGGCGGTGATCATGGGCACGGCCGTGCTGGTTCTGGCCCTATGGGTGCGTGAGGCAGAATAGATGGGTAGCAACTGCTTATACAAGTTTGTAAAAGCAACCTGGTGACAAATAGGGTAAAATAGCAGGCATGGTGAACTCAAAATTGTTGATAGTTGAGGTGTTAAGCGATGAACGTGATGACGGTCAATATTGAATTAGATGAAAAAGCGGCCCAAATCTATACCAGAGCTTCGGCCGAAGAGCAGCGAAAACTGCAAATGCTTCTCGGCTTGTGGCTGCGTGAGTTTGATGATAATGCTCTTTCGCTATCTATGTTAATGGACCAAATCAGTGACAGAGCAGAAGAACGAGGATTGACCCCTGAAATATTGGAGTCGCTGCTGAATGACAATGGGACCATTTCGACAAATTCCGATAGTTACACCGCGTGAGCTGTTAGACTATCTTGCATAAGACTGTTGCTTTTTTCTAAAACTGCGCGTCAGGTCTTTCCGTTCTAACTCTTTCTTCCAATTTTGGAATTCGGTTATGCCGCTTCATATATTCAATTAACCCTACAACTTTTACCCCATGAGAATCGCCTTCTATATTGTCATATGGCACGTTTAAATCAAAACAGAGTATCCGTAAATCATCCTTGCTAAAACGTTCGGTTAATATCTCCCGTAATCTGACAAGATCCTTCTTTTCTTCAATATCATGCTCTGACATCTTAACCATTTCTGGAGCTAAGGCAGAGATTCAGCAAGACAGGGTTTTTCGGTAGTCGACAATTGTGCCTTATCGTAGCCGATGTATCCTTACCTCTTCGTGTGAGTGCACCAAGTAGGCGGCGCGGCTAGGAAATCGCGGCTACAGGGACAACTTTCTTGATGTCTAGGATTTTATATTACCAACTAACTACCCCAGTTCGTAAAGACACCAACAGCAAGTTCTGCCCAAAGCCAGAGTAGTGCTAGTGTGAACGCAATGCCTGTTGCCACTCGGTACTTCTTGTCTATCTTCCTCGCTGTCAGCACGAATATGCTACCAGTCCCAAACAGGAGGAATCCCATCATAACGAAATCTGACAAGGTCCAGTGTACTTCACTGATGAACTGCATGGCGATCACGGGTATTAGTAATATGATCCCTGTTGCCAGTGCGATCCAGAAAAAGACTTTGTTTTGCACTATGATGCCCGTATTTTTTTCTTTCATTGGTTTATTTCCTTTCTGATTTTCTATATGTTGAATAACAAAACTTTTGCCTACATCGATAATTGTTCTAAGCTATAAATAGAGATGGACGTAACATAACGCCCCACGAGCAGCGGGAAGGCTTTTGAGATTAGCCGAACAGATCCTCGTTCAATTCCTCTAGTGAGCGGTCGCTAAGAGACGAACGGCCGTTTCTCCCCCCACCCTTCATCTCATTATAAAACGCCTCGTCATAACGGCGTGAGCGGACCGGGATAGGCATTTTGACCCCCCATCCCAGCAGCAGCACCTCCTCCTTCTCTTGCAGGCGGGCCAACATGCCGCGCAACTGGTCGCGGCCGGCCAGCCCCGTCAGGACAGCGCGGATGTCGTCCTCGTCCCCCAGCCAGCCGGTAATGCGCGTGCCCAACTGGGACATAATCTCGTCGTCGATACCCGACGGCCGTTGGTCTACCACCAGCAGCGTCACAAAATATTTACGCAGCTCGCGGGCGATAATGCCAAAGGCGGTCTGGCGAGCCAGGTGGGGATTGAGCAGCTTGTGGGCTTCTTCGATGGCAATCAGCAGCGGGCGCGGCGCGGCTTTCCCCTGCGTCTTGTGCCGCTCCGTTTTTTCCACCCATTTTTGGCGAATGCGGCGCGTCAAAATGTTAGAGACGAG
>JAWOIM010000358.1:0-4633 GCA_046484685.1 Chloroflexota bacterium
CAAATGGTCTTAACCAGCACTGTACCCCTGGCGACGGGGACACAAACGGCCACTGTTTCCTTTAATACCAACGCTCGCCTCGACAGCAGCGACATTGTGGGGCTGGGGGAAATGATCCAGGCCGCCACTTTCTACCGTCCCACCAGCGCGGACGAAAACGCTATTCAAGCCGCAGCTATGACCGCCCTCGATCTGGTGGGCAGCCCCCCTTACCTATTGCTGACCCGCGAGCATCATGGCGGCAATGGGGACATTGGCCTGTATGGCGGGGATAGTGTATCTATGGAGCCGCTATTGACGTTGGCGGCTAATGTGCCCCTGGCGGCTACGTCTGGCTCTATGCCCGCTACCATTGAGGCCGTGGGGTTGGCCTGTAATGACACGGCCGTTTGTTTAGCTACCTGGTCTGAAATCGAGGCCAGCGGTGCCCAGCGGCTACAAGCAGCACTGGTCGATACGGCCGTTCCCCAACTCCTCCACACCCTCACCATCACCGAGCGCACCCCCACCGACACCTGGCTCAGCGGCCCGACCGTTGCCAGCGACGGCACCAACTTCCTCATCGGTTGGACTGACAATTACCAGGCGGCGACCCAACTGGTACAGGCTGACGGCACAGTGGGTGCGGTGGTCCAGTTCCAAGAGCTGATTCCCCTCCCCTTTGGCCTGCCGCAGCAGTGGCTGCACAGCGACCCCGCCCTTGTCTGGGAAAACGACCGTTATCGCTACGTCTGGAGCCACGGCTACACCGCCAACTTCACCGACATCTGGAGCCTCCATTTTGACAGCAACGGGCAGCGGCTCGATAACAGCCTGACCCGTCTGGTAGCCGCCCCCGACTACAGCACCTTTGCCAACCACGCCCAACTGGTCCACCTGCCCTCGGTAAACCAAACCGCCCTCGTCTACCGGCAAGAAAGATTCGACAACCACCAAATCAAAGCCCTCTTTATCGGCAACAATACCCCCAGCGTGACGGTAGCCAACGTCGATGGCTATCCTCAGGCGGCCTACGATGTTTTCAGCCAGGCCCTCATCATCAGTTGGGGCGATGTGGCTACCAATCAGGTGTCGGCTATGGCCTACACTATCAATGGCGAACCATTGGCTCCTGCTCGTGAGCTAACCTTACCCCGCGATCAATTTTTCAATCAGTCAGTCAATACGGCCCACGCGCTGGCCTGTGGCAATAACGGCCGTTGCTTCACCGCCGCCCCGATGAACCAACCCTTCTTTGGCGGCGACCGCCAACGGCTGCTGCTGCGCCAGACACAGGTTGGCCTCCCCGGCGTTGTCGCCAACCAATTCTGGGAATACAGCAAAACCTACACCATCCAAATTGACAACGACCAGCCCACCGCCACCATTGACCCCTTGCCGCTCCCCTATTTAACCCCTGGCAGCGCTGTTGTCATCAGTGGGGATGCCGCCGACCCCACCAGCAGCGTCCAGCGCGTCGAACTGCGCGTGGACGGCGGCCCTTGGGAAGTGGCGACCGGTCAATTTAGTTGGCTCTACCTGCTTAACGCCCCCCCCACTGCGGGCGATTACATTGTCGAGGCGCGGGCCATTGACCAGGTAGGTAACATTCAAGACCCACCCACCGTCTATACCTTTACCGTAGACAGTGTAGCGCCCACATTAACCCACACCATTACCCCCGGCACTATTTACACCCAAACCCAGAATGATGATGGCACCTTTATCATTCCGTTGGCCGGTAATGTGACAGATAATGCCAGTGGGGTGGCCTATGTAGAGGCGCAAATACGGCCGTTAAACAACGGCTGGCAGCGAGCCACTATCACCGATACCAACTGGGTTCTCCCCTACGACCTCAGCGCCAGAGCCGGCAACGGCGATCCCATTGCCGATTATAGCGGCACCTACACCGTCACCCTGCGGGCCGCCGACCGGGTAAACAATAGCAGCGATCCCCTAACCGTTATTATTCATGTAGATGAGCGGCCGCCTACAGCCACCCTCGCCTCCCTGAACGATCTGGTACAGGTCGTCACCACCACCCTGCCTCTGACCGGCACGCTGGTAGAAAGCGGTGTTTTTACCACCGGCCTGGCCGCTGCCGAAATGACGCTGTTCCCAGCCGAAACAATGATGCCGCCGGGGTTGTGGCGCGGTAACTATTACGTGGGCAGCTTGCTCACCGGTATTGCCGACCACCAGCAGACAGACGCGGAGCTGGACTTTGATTGGGGCCTTAACCCGCCCGTGGCGGGCTTCCCGGCCGAAGGCTTTTCCGTTCGTTGGCAGCGTGAGGCTGTTTTCCCGGCCGGGGGTGTGTATCAATTTACCATCGATAAAGATGACAGCTCTTCGGCCCAGGTCTGGCTGGATGAGCAGCCTTTAACAGCAGCGATTGGAGCAGAAACGGCCGTTTTCACCGCCACTATTTCCGCTGGACTACACGACCTAACCGTTACCTACGCCGACCAATCCGGCCCCTCCCGCTTCAACCTACAAATCGCCCTGATTCAACCCCTCTGGCAGCCCCTTGCCCTGGCCGAGAGTGGCAGCGATATTCTCACTACCATCTGGTCGGGGGCCACCCTGCCCGACAACATCGAGGGCTACAGCGCCCTGGCCGTGCGCGGCTACGATCAGGTGGGCAACACCCAGCCTGCCCTGGCCAGCCGCAACGAACTGTGGCGCGGGCTGGTGGATACGCTGGCCCCGCGCATCAATGTCAACGTCTCTTACATGGGCATTGGCGCCTCGGCCCAGACTATTTACCGCATCCACATCACCGACTTTACGCTGGATGAAGCCAGCATCGTCTCCCCCTGCTCTATCGCACCGGGCGACCGCGCCTATTACCAGTCAGAATGGTGGCAGACCTTCTTCCCTGGCGTGGACCAGTTATATGAAGTGGTGTCGGAATGTCGCGTTAGCGGGCATGTGGAGACTCCGCCCGAAGTGACCGCTTGTGACCTATACGGCCGTTGCACCACCGCCAACGACCCCCAACCCGCGCCCCCCGAAGGCAATGTGGCCTACTTCCCCTCTTTAGATGCGGCCGGGGTTGACCAACTCTACGCCGTTAATCTGGAAGATGGGAGTGTCACCCAACTGACCAACAACAGCACTGGCGACTCGGATGAACTGCTGCGTACCCGTTCCCTGGACATTGACCCGGCAACAGGTGAGCTGCTCTTCATCACCTTGGGCAGCATAGACTCGTCCCGTTACCTGGTCCGTTTTTCGCCCACGACTCAAACCTATGAGTTGATAGCGACCGCCTCCTTCCCCGGCGGCGGTGGGTGGGATCCTGGCACAGGACGATCGGCGGGATGGGCCAATACGCTCTACCATAACGGCCGTATCCACCTGATTGACTCCTGGAACTATGCCTCTTTCCAGGCGGCCGACGGCTCCGACCCCCGACCTGTTCTTCTGGATGATATCGTTATACCGTCACCACGCTATATGACCCTCAACACCAATAACGGCAACGTCTACCTGATTAACGACTGGTACGGATATAATGATTTCTATGAGCTAAACCCGCTCACAACCAATTTCTACACCCATACGGTAGAGCTAGATCATGATCCTGATAGTGTATTTAGTAGCAGCGCCACGGGTGAGTTAGCTATTTATAACCCCGTTGAAGACACAGTAATTGTGGGCAGCCAATGTGACGACATCTCGGGCTTGCGGGCGCTGCCCGCCCCGGCCACCGAAACCGTCACCAACCGCTTCTTTAGCTGCCTGCCCCTGACGTATGCCCGGCCGTGGAACCCTTACTACGGCCAACAGGGGGACTTTTCTTTTAATATGCGCCTGGATGCGGCCAGCCAAAAAATCTACTACTTTGAACGGCCGCAAAATCAGCCATACGTGCAGTTAAACCGCATAGACGTAGACGGCAGCAATAAAGAGACGCTGGTCACGCTACCCTACACCAACACCATTGAGTTCCCCACCGATTTGGGCAAGTATTACTACTCAGACCTGGCGGTAGACATCAACTACGCGCCGCTTGCCAACTCCCAATTCTTTACCATTACCCAGGGAACGCCGCTCACCTTCGCGCTGGAGGCTACCGATGCCAATCTGGGCGCGTCGCTGGCCTACACCATCACGGCCGCATCACGAGGCAGCGTAACCGGCTTCCCCCTCACGCCATCCCCCACCCAGCCCCTGACGCTGACCTACACCCCCCAGGCCGGATTCAGCGGCCTGGACCAGTTCAGCTATCGCGTCAGCGACGGCCGGGCCGACGACGAGGCCACCGTCACCATTCAGGTATTGCCAGAGACAACGTTGGCCACGGCCGTTCTCACTCCCACCGTCGGCCATCTACTCACCAGTACCGACCCGGTGGCCGTGACGATTGCCGGTCATGCGCACACTCCCACCCAAGCGGCCGGGCAGCGCGGTATCCAGACCATGACCTTTAGCGTCAACGGCGTAGAAATTGCCACCCCTACATGCTGCCGCAACTGATCCCGCTGATCACCGAACAGGCACCGCGCATGCCCCTGCTGGTGGAGGAAAACTACACCGCTGTGCTCAACGAAAAACTCAAGCGCGGCGAACTGGATGTCATCATTATCGCCCTCCCCTTCGACGAACCCGGAATCCAGACCCTGCCGCTCTACGCCGAACCCTT